>NZ_DASWWZ010000384.1:0-6061 GCF_036405755.1 Schlesneria sp. | reverse complement strand
ATCTTCAAGTTGGTCATTGCCGAGTTCCATTCACTGCTTCCAAAAAGAAAGAGGAATGGTGATGTGCTGGTCGACCGGGGCTCGGAGTACAGAAAGACATCATTTGCGTAGTAGCGGACTTCTTTGCCGGTGACCTCAAGCCGCGAGCGATTGAACCTTTCCTGCATCATCGGCGCAGGGGGCTTTCTCACCGTATCGGTGCGATTGCCAAGTGAGGTGAACTCGGCTTTTGAAGCGAGCTGCAAGGCGTTGAACAGGACTCCCCCATAGCCCATCGCGCTCTCGGCGAAACGGCCGACCCAGGCATCGAACGAGACGGTAAATTCTCCCTCGAGCGGGTATTTGAAGTAGAGTTCGCTTCCACCGGGACCGCAGACATGGCTGACGACGTCTTCGTGAATGATCCAGAGTGCGGGCAGAGGGCGGGCGGCACCCGCAACGGCATGAGGGTTGGCTGCCGATGTCCAGTATTTCAACCCCTGATCCCAGGGGCGATCTGCCATTCGATCGGCGGCCGCAGAGCCGGTAAACGGAGCAAAGCTTTCTCGCCGTGCCAAAGACATCTGCCCTAAGTCGCGTATTCTTAACGTGGCCGCGACGGACTGACGTGCCAGTTCCCGCCCGTTGTCGCTGAGGTGCGGATCAGCGATAGCGGCGTGAGCGACGAGCAAGTCTGTCGTCGAGAGGGGACTCGAAGAGGGGGTCTGAGACGAAGCAAGTGCTTTGCGTTCTTCGATTAACTTAAGTAACGCCTCGTGAGCCTCAGTGCTCTTTCCATTCGCGATCCGTACCAGCATTAAGAGTGGCGCGGCGTTTTCAATATTCTGTTCTGCGAGAGGTGTCAGTACCGCCTGCAGCTCATCGAGTTTATCTGTCTTCGCTGCTGCGGCGATCAGTAATTCCGCGGTGCTCATGACCTGAGAGGACCTTGGTCCCCTGGGGGCATTTCCTCTGAGCGAATCAAAGCTGCCGGGGGCATGATCCCCCTGGACTACATCGGCAACAATTCGTACAGAGTTTCGCTCGGGGGTTGGCAGTGACCACTGCAGCAGCAGTTGATATCGCTCCGCGTCGGGCAATGAAGCGAGACCTGCCAGGATGATTCCCGCAGACCGACCCGCAGGTTCCCGTCCGTAGTTCGCATTGAACTGCGTGTCGGCGTACTGGCCCAGGCATTTGAGGAGTTCCGTCCGTAACCCCGCACGAGCGTATTCCGCGGCGACCTTAATGGATTCCGCCCGGAGCCGGACTTGTCCGTAACCTCCAGAGTATCGAGCATACATCGGGATCAGAGAGTTCAGGTACTCTTCCAGGTGCTTCTTTCCCGCTTCCATATTCTGATTGGCAAAATGGGCTCGAGCCAGTTTGAACCGGTACGTGCGCAACGGTTCTTCTTGTGCGTTACCCCGTCCTAGCTGAGAATTCTGCGTAAAATGTTCGACGGCCCGTTCGAACAGCTCCATTGATGTGCGATGGGAGCCGAACTGACTGAGAGCGGGAATGGCGACATGGCAGGCGAGTTCGCTGGAGTTCTGCAGAGTGTCCTGCTGCAGCCGCTGATTCAGGATCTCAAGTTGCTCTGTCGCCAGTCCTCTATCGCGCGTGGCCAGGGCGATCTGGGCGAGCAGAACACGAGCCGAGAGTTCACCCAAAGGTTGTGTCAGCTTCGGTTCAATCAAGCTCTTGAGCTCGTCGACCTTGTTCGCTCGGATGGCAGAGAGTACCAGCAGAGAGCCGACACTTTGAGGGGGCTGCGAGGGTTCAACCGTGAGAGGCCGCAGATATAAGAAGACTTCAAGGGGTCGTCGCTCGGGTAGCACGGCACTCTTCAGCATCGAATATACGGCTTCTTCAGGAAACGCTTTTTGACGCCACAGATGTTCAATCACCGTTAAGCGTTCAGAGACCTTTGCGTAGACCTGGGACTGATCGTCCTGCTGAGGATTGCTGACTGTCGCGAACGGCTGATTCGGGTTGATGGCTTGAAGGGCATTTAAGGGGGGGCCTGATTGAAGCGCCTTTGACATGGCCTTGATCGACAGTTCCGTCAGTCCATTTTCTGCTGCCAGTTTCGCGATCTGAGTTGCTTTCTCGAACTGGTCGAGCGTTACGACGACTGACTTCACCGGCGGCACGGGGACAGGCTGCACGGACTGGATCTGGAGCGAGTTTTGTCCGAGGATCGCTAGCGACAGCATCATTTCCCAACGCGACAACATACGACGACGCACGGCCTGCTGAGTACTTCGATCGATTGAAGAGGGGATCTGGAATAGGGGAGTCTGTCGGGACGTGAATCCGGATCGATCGGCTGTCGGCAGCGACGCAGGCGTAACGGCAATCTTCGCGGGAATCACCGTGGCTGCTTGGTGTAGCGGTGGGACACCAAGAATAGTTTCCTCCAGGTCCTTGCACTGCGACGTGGCGTGTGAAACTGTGACGTGATTGCCAGGACGGACAGGATTGAACCCATTCAAGCTGGTTTTCGGCTCTTCCGGCTTCTTAGGCTTCTCGGGCGGTTTCGGAATGATGACTTCCAGCATTTCCGCCCAGCGACGTTCCGCTGCTGCGGGATCGCCCCTTTCCAATTCCAGTTGACCCCATTCCCGGAGGAGCGCCAGTTCAAAGCCTCGATCTGCCTGGCGCTGGGCCGCTTCCAGGGCACGTTCCGCCAGCTTCACACCGGCCGATCGCAGTGACTCCTGCTTGATGCAGTCGCGGCCGACGATCCAGAGACCGATCTGTGGTTTGGCTGCATCCCGCTGCGCGGCGGTGAACGTCCCCTTTTCCGGTGCGGGGTCGAGGGGCGTCCGTTCGACGAGATCCACCAATTGCGTCACTGCCGTCTGGTAATTGTCGGCATCATTCAGCGCCTTCGAGATCTGAGCGACGAGGATCGACTGCGAAATATCATCAGAGCTTTTCGAGCGGAGTTCGCTGATCGCTGTTTTCGTCTTTTCAATCATTTCGGGGCTTGAGGTAATTGTCGTAACCAGGTTGGCAAGTGCGCTCGACATCCGCGTTACGTCCAATTCGCGGGAATCGATGATCAGCAGCAGATCGATTGGTTCCTCCTCCTCTTGCTGATCCGATTTCCTGCCGGAAAGCAGTTCGGGTAAGGCCTCAGGCTTGAGCCCTTTTAAGGCGGTCTGGAATCCCGTTTCGAGCTGCTTCTTTAACCGCTCGATTTGTTGAGCTCCGCTCGATCCCCCTCCGTAGACTCTGACTGCCGCAGTAAAATCTTCCGCTCTGGCAAGTTGTCCCTGATACACTCGAATAGCGTCCATCGGGAAACCGAGTGTGGAGATTTCCTGGCCGAGCGAAATGGCATTATTGATTCGCTGATAGGCTTCGTAGTCTTCGTTGCCGCGATGGCGAGTTGGCCTGGGTTTCGTGGCCTCAAGAATGATCCGACGAGCGTCCGCCTTGCGGCCTTGTTTGGTATAGAGGGATGCCAACGGCTTGCCAGGGGTGTACTGAAATTCGTTCTGCGTCATGATATCGGGATCTTTGCAGGCCGCTTCGAAATACCGGATGGCAAGTTCGGTACATTCATCGTGGGCTCGAAGTTCCTGGCCTATTTCCCATAGGGTGTAGTTTCCACGTTGTTGGCCTGCCTTGATCGTTTGTAAGACCGTTTCGAGAGTCTGTTTGCCTTCGGCCACTTTGCCACGACGCAGGTCGATCAGAGCCAGCAGGGCTTTGCCCCCTTCCCAGTGTCTGACCTTCTTCTGTGCGGCAACAATTTCTTCTGTCAGCTCGTCGAGCTTTTTGTTCGTCGTCGCAATCGTGAGGAAGCGGTTGATCAGCGTCTTGATCTGTCCGTCACCGCTGTAGCTTTGAATCTGCCCGAACCCATGCCATCCGTTGGACTGCTGGAGCGACGTTTCCGAAGGGATAATTCCCTGTCGGGCATAATCATAGATTTCCGGCATCTGCCAGAAGATGTCGTTATTCAGACTTGAGAGGAACTGTTGCCGCTGGTCGGGTAATTCTTTCCAGGCACGCTTGAATAATTCGACGGCGTGATCCCGTGTTTTGTCCTGGTAGGAAAGATTGCTGATGACGTTGGTCAGTTCCCAGGGGTTCTGACGAAATGCTTTGAGATCGAATTCCTTCAGAAGGGCGACCAGATCATCCATTTTGTCCGCATTTTGGAACGTATTGATAATCTGATAGAAATTGTTCCTCGCCAGTTGAGGATCTTTTTTCAACGCGACTTTGAAGTGTTCGACCGCTTCCTTGTGCTTCCCCTGCTGCAATAGCTGCTGGCCGAGAGCATAGCGGAATGCAGGGTCATCCTGTTTCGTCTCCGAGATTTTTGCAGTCAGCTCTTCGATTTTCTTCGTGTCTCCATTTGCTGTGTAGTACTCGATCAGAGTCTCGGTCAATCGCTGGGAATTGGGTGCTGACTTAAGCTGGTTTTCGACCTTCTTGATCATCTCGGGAAGCTTGCCTGATCGCTTCAGGACCATCAGGGCCTGTTGCCGCGTCCCGTTATCGCCAGATCCCATCCCCATGCCGCGCCGGCGAACGGCGTTCAGGACAGTCGAGGCATTACTGGGGGACCGTCTAAGAAGTTGATGAGCGATTTGAGTTGCCAGATCGTTCTTGCCCTGCGACTGATACTGTTGCATCAGATTGGCCAGGACGTCCGTTTTATTTCCCGCTTGTCGACCGGCGCGGGACAGTACCGCTTCCGCCTGTTCATGCATTCCAAGCTGGTGCATCTGCTGAGCGAGCTGGATTTGCAGGTTTGAATCCAGCCGCAGCCCAAACAGTCGCTCTGCCGCCGTCCGGGCACGCTCGATATTTCCGCTGTTTACCGCCATACGCAGGGCAGTGATCTCACGTTGCTGAAGGGCTTGCTGGTCCGTTGCGGAAAGTGAATCGATAATCGCCAAGGCTTGATCGTGTTCCTGTCGCTGCTCATACAACCGGGCAAGTTCAAACTTCATTTCCGGATTTTCATGAAGCTGCTCTGTCGCTTGCGAGAGTACGGCAAGTGCTTCGTCCTTGTCATCCGTCCACCAGTGCAGGTAGGCGAGCCCGAATTGCCAGAAGATCTTCTCGCTTTCCTTCATTTCCGGTGTCGCGACCTTCTGCTGGAACTGGGTGATGAGATCTTTCAAGGCATCTGCGTCTTTGTAGATCACATAGATTTGGCGGAGCATTTGAAGTGTCGCCTGATCATAGATCCGGTTTGCGGCAGGAAAATCGAGGTTCTCGTACTGCTGTTGATTCCCTTTCCACACATAGACGTAGCCACGCTGCTGATTCTGAACACCTCGCTGCGAGGCACTTCGTTGCGCGACGGCCGCAGGCGATTGCTGCTGTTCGTAGCGTCGGATCGCCGTTTTGAGGTACCGATCCCAAAGTGGCAGGACGTCGCTGATCCCGTTCTTCTTTTGAGCTCGGCGCGCCATCAATTGCGCGAGAATTTGGGACTGGTAATCCGGTGACTGGATATATTGCGCGTAGTTGAACGATGTGCTGGAACCGCCAGTCTGGTTGCCGGGAGTCTCCGTCTTCAACGCGAGCATACGATCGAGCAGTATCATGGTATTTTCAAAATCGTTGCCTTGGATCAGCGTGGGAAGCAACATTGCCAGCTGCAGTGGCTCTTTGGCTTCTTCCACGGCCTTCTTCTCGAGCTGGTTTGCTTCCTCGCGGCGACCGCACCGCTTCAATTCCATGACGACTTGCTGCAAAAAATTCTGCCCGTAAGTCATTGCCGTCGTCGAATCGTCAATCGATCGATAGCACGACAGAACATGCTCCATCTCGTCGTGGCTGAGGGCCGCCAGTTTGGGATATCGGGGCTGAGATTCATCCGGGGTCTCGCCTTCGACAACGGGATCAACCGGAGCTTCCTCCTGATCAGGTTCAATACCGCGACCATTCAATGAAGCAAGATACATCGATTTGACTCCCGCATCCGCGTCGGGGCGCATCGAGAGTTTCTTCAGGATCACGTACATCGGTTTGGAATTGTTGGTCACCACCGAAAGGTAGTACCAATCAAATAGTTCACGCTCTTTTTCGGATACCTCGCCGAGTT
>NZ_DASWWZ010000383.1:0-6402 GCF_036405755.1 Schlesneria sp. | reverse complement strand
AATCCCCTGCCCCTGAGTTGGACTGGGTACCGTGTGAGTCCTACGTCTGACTGGTGACGCAGATACGATGGAGGCGGTCCCAGGTAAAAAGCCCTGAGCCATGCTGGTCGCTCCAGACGACTTTCAGTGCATAGTTGCCTGAAAAACCCAGTTCGATGGGGTGAATATCATCGGGGATCGATTCCGGACGCAAAAGTCTGACGCCGGTGATTTCGTCGACACATTGAGCACAGGGGCATTCGAAACGGACTAGCTTGAATGGTGGGCGATAGACCCGACCGTCCGCCCAGGTAATTTCAAATACGCCTGCATCCTTCAACGCACGAAGTGATTGCGGCGGACCAATGTCAGTCACGGTTGTTCTTTCAGGGTGAGATCAGTTCGTCCGCCAGGTGTTGGTTTCGATGGCGAACCCCGCTCTTAGGTCTCTGTGCGAGAAGTTCATGAGCGGGCGAGTGTGACTACGTGGAACGGTGTGATGCTGGTTCTGGAAAGTCTAGTCTTTGAAGGGGTGTTTGACCTGGTCCCAGTACTCGTCAAACCGCTCAGGGGTAAACTTGGGGCTGTTGTCGGGGTCATGACATTCGATACACATCGTTTTTCTGGCCTCAGCGAGCGTACGACGAACAAATTGACGGCCAGCGGCCAACTCGTCCATCGACGCGGATCCTTCTTCCAGTCGAACATGCTCACTCCCCGGACCGTGGCAGTTTTCGCATTGTTGTCCCAGCAGGTGTGATGACAACTTCTCTGAGACATAGCCGCTTTCGTAACGCAGCATCTCTTGCGGGTGCCAACCGGTCACGTGGCAGGAGAGACATTCCGGATCGAACTGCCGTTTGATCCAGCCAATTTTCTCTGCGGCGCGATCTTCGTGCCAGGGGCCTTCAACGATTGTCTGAAAGGCAAGCGCGTGGCCGGTCTCCTTCCAGTGTTCGAACGCCTTGGTATGACAGTCGCCGCATTTTTCAGCGCCCACATAGCTGAACCCGGATGGGTGTCGTAGCAGCAGCTCTTCCGATGTCGAGATCCCTTCGTCTTCCAGTTGCTGCTGATAATGCTGCATCATGGTGCGCATCTCTGGGTCATTCTTGAAGCGATCCTTATCCAGTTGAATCAGCTCAAAGCGGAACGGCTGTGCTTTGTTGTCGGGATAGAAGCCGAGCACGCCGACGCGTTTTCCCTTGCTTCCGACATGGAGCACCCATGAGTCCCCGACGGGAATCGGCTTGCCATCGGGTTCCTCAAATCCACCCGCTGCCAGAACGATGCGAAACTGGGGATAAGCTTTGGCGAGCTGCATCGATTCGGCTTCATTGCCGTGGCACAGCAGAACCATGAGATCAGGTTTTGCCTCTTCCAGTGCCTGAATGACAGGTGGCAGTGCGGTTTCAGGTTCCACAATGGTGATATTGGTACTCACTCCCGCCGGGGCGACGCGGTCCCGCAAACTGGGACCAAAGACCGAGGTGACTCCGATCTTCACGCCGTTCTTTTCCACGAGTCGGTAGGGAATTGGCCAACCCAGCTCCGGCTGGTCGAACAAGACCACATTGGCCGAGACGAGTGCTGTCGCCTTCGCCAGTTCGTCCGGATCCCCCGGCATCCGGGTTAGGATAAAATCCGCCCCCAGTCGCAGTTCTTCGAGGCCGACACCGACGGCGGCATAGTGCAGTTTCTGAAACGACTCGAAGAGCTTCTCGAACTTAATCTGATCCTGACGTCGAGAGCGTTTGAGGAGTCCTCCTACGTCCAGACCGACGAGGTCCCAGCCTTTTTCTTCGGTGAGGATCCGAACCAGGTCGGCGCGGCGGGCCATGCCCCCCGACTGAGTTTCCGAGCAGCCACACGGCTCCAGATACCCATGTTGCTCTCCTGTCAGCAGGAAAGCGACAGCAGGTTTATCCCAGCCGTTCAGATAAGGCTCGACGGCAAGGTCTTTCGTCGAATTGGCTGCGATTGTGTCGGAGTTCGAGGTCCCAGACTTGGGGGGCTTTACCGCCGGTTCGTGCTTTGGAGAAGCGGTGACGGCCTCGCTCTGCTCTTTCGTCGGGGTGTCCGCTTTCGGTGCTTCCGATGTCGGTGTGGGACTCGACTGCTCTGGTCCCGAGTTCGGGGGCTGGCATCCTGCAAACAGGACGCTCAACGACATCATCATTGTCCATACGCAAGAACGACAATGTCGTCTGGCCATTGTTTGCATCACATTCCCTCCTGGAACCCGTGGTCAATCACGTGGCGTGATAATCGATAGTAAGATTGAAGTCAGGTGCTTCGGGGTGATTGAACTTCAGTTTGAAGGATTTGGCATCGTTGTCACGATGCTTCCCTGGAGGACCCGGCAAAATTTCCACGTCCGCCTGATAGCTCTTGGATTTCCCGAAGACCTTTCCTTTTTCCGGAAACGTAAACTTGATTCTGGAATCGGAGGGCTCAACGGCCTGCAGCACCAGTTCTTCATCAAAGTTCTTCACGAAGAAGGTTACTTTAGCTTTCTTTCCACTGGAAGCCGGGAATTCCCCGAAGTGCAGGCGGTTGTAGTCAACATTGAAATTGGCACCGTTCACCCCACGAATTTCGATGGGGCCCCCTCGCCGCCCGATCACGCCAAAATTGACGAACAGATCGTCGTTTGCCTGGCTGCTGTCAGTTGGAATAATTTGCAGGCGAATCGTTTCCCGGAAGCGTCCAATGGGAACATCAGGACCTGCTTCCACCTTGATCTTGTATCCACTTTTCGCCTGATGAGGAGCGAGTGTCTCTTCGTCTGCCGGTTCCCACGTAATTTTTGCCCGAGCGTTATCGCGGGGCATTTCCTGGATTGTGAAGCCGGTCAGGCTCTTGGAACCGATATATCCTTCGGCCGTTGAGGGCTCGGTCAACGACATATCGCCAAAGTCCCATTGCCCTTCCGGGAAAATGCGGACCGCCTGGTCAACCATGCCGGTGATTGCCAGTTCGATTTTTCGCTGGTCCGGGTCATCCGTCATGACGGGGACCGTCTGGCGGAATTTCTCCATCTGGTTCTTCATGACCCACTTGACCAGGATGCTGATTGACTCACCCGGAGCAAGCTCGCCCTTTTTCTCAACAGCTTCACCGTTCTTGGTGATCTCGCCCAAAGTACATTGGCAGGTCGGCTTGCCCATTTCGAAGCGAAGCACCCCTTCTCCCACGTTCTTGATGGAAAAGACATGCTCATCAGTGTCGCCGACGTTCTTCACACCAAAGTTGAATTCTGACTCAGTCACCTCGGCTTTGCCGAAAGGGCCCGATTTGGGCAAAGGAATTTCTTCTGCCGGTTTCGCCTCGCTGGGGTTCGTTTCCGGCGATGTCGAAGTTGAAACGGGAAGTGCACCACCAAAACGTCCGACCCAGACGATCAGGGCGAGTGCACCCAATCCCAGAACAAGGGACAATACAATCGAAAACGGTTTCACAGATGGGACCTCTTTGATTTTTCGCAGGGCGACTATCTGTCGTGTGCCGCGCGCCTTCAGCGTCGCAATGCGAAGTATAAACGAAAAAGCTCGCGCTGCAATTCGGCGAGTCTCAGGGTGATGCCTTATACGACTTTACGATGCGTTCTCCCCGATCAGGGATTCGAGCTCACGTTTTCTCGATTCTTCCAGGTACCTGTCCACATGCCCCCACTCGCGGTTGATGGCCTCCTGCCGCAGAGCCTTTTCGGCGACCTCTCTGGCTTGAGCCAGCTTCCCCGCCCGTTGACAGGCAACGGCCAGCTCGGACATCAAAATCGCATTGGTAGGGTAGCGATCCCATGCTCGTTCCAAAGCGGCCACCGCCTGAGCTGCATCTTCACTGTTCTGCGAAGCCCTCCATCGTTCCATCCACCATTCCGCTAGTCGAACGTCATCTCGAAAATACGTCGGATTTCGCCGTTTGGCGTCATTCAACAGTTGTACGGCGTTCAGAAATGATTCGTTGGACCGGAAATGGTCTGCCGCCGCCTGGCGATATGCGAGTTCCGCACGCCGCCGCGTCGCTTCGCTCGACCAGCCATCAGACAGCTCCCCCTTCCGGTATTCCAGCTCGGCGGCACTCAACTGGCCTTTGGTGACCAGACGATCTCCGCTCATCAATGCTGCCTGCGTGATGCTGATCGGGCGAATTCCCGTCGTTATCAGCCCACACAGGAGCAGCAGGCTGAAAGCGCTCAACGGCAGCCAGCGGATGTCGACTTCCCCCCGCATCGAATTCTGTAATCCAGGACGGTGAACCGTGCCACAATCAATTAACGTCAGCAGCAGCAGGCTGATGGCTGGCATTCCAATCCCCCCGGCCCCGCAGAGATGGCACATCAGCGCAAACGCCGCTGCGTGCCAGCCGGCTCGCAGCAGTGAGGTTTCCGCCTGAATTCCGTCGAGTATACGGCACAGGCCCCAAAACAGACCCATTGCGACGGGCAATACGACCAGCAAACGGTCGTCCGCACCGCTGAGCAATAGCAGCAACCAGGCCACGGCGACTGTTGAGGCGAGGAGGATTCCCCACTGCGGATTAGCGCCGGAGACAGGAGCTTCCGTTTCTGGTTCCGTTCCCAAATCCTTAAACAGGACGACGCCAATCAGCACCAGACCGAGGAACGAGGCAATTCCGCCGCTGGCGAAAACGTCCAGAAACAGATTGTGGGGATCGGCGATCTCTTCGCTTGCTTCCGGCAACTTATAGCGGAGGTAGTGGCTGCGAAATTGTCCGGGGCCAACACCAAAAAGCAGGTGATCGGCGATCATCCGGGTTGTCGCCTGCCAATACTGCAAACGGTACTGCAGTGACTTGGGGGCTTCGGTGAGCACCTGTCGGTCAAGCCCTCCGAACATCGTCAGTCCCCATCCGAGAAACAGCAGAAACGCTCCGACACCAGCGCCATACTGCAGACCCCGCACGGTCAGGAGGGTGCGGCCGGAAAGCAGCATCAGTAACATCAGGCCAGCCCCCGTGCCCAACCACGCCGTGCGGCTTTTCGTCAGTAGCAGCGCCCAGCCGAGCACCAGGAAGACCACGATCCAGAGAGTAAGTTGCTTTCCGCTCCAGCGATTGCCGGCTCGAATTCGGGACGCGACGACACTCACTACCAAGATCAGGCTGACGGCGAGAAATCCGCTCAATGAGTTTGCCAGAGCGAAGAAACCGAGCGGTTCTCGGCTGTCCCTCAGCCGTTTCTCGAACAAGATCAGCGCCGGGCCGTCAGTCGGAATATTCTCCGAAGCCAGTTCCTTGCGAATGATTGCGGCTTCAATTGGATCTGCCTGCTTGAGTCTGTCAAATAAGGGAGCGTACTTCGCTGCCATCTGCGGAAAATCGACATAGTGCTGATACAGGCCCAGTCCCGCCGTGGCAACTCCTGTGGCGATCAGGGCTGCCAGCAGTTCGCGACGGAATTGAAAATTTCCGCAGTGCTGGTGCAGGATGGACCAGGCAATCACGACCCCCAGAGCTTCCCAAGCCAGATTAATGGCCGTTCGCTGATCGCCGGACCCCAGGACGATCTGGAGGGCGGAAATCACTTCGCCACCGAATAACAGAGCGACACCGACTCCCAACCAGCCGAGTCGCAACTGTGTGGATGGCCAGATCCACGATAGCAGGGACCATCCCACTGCGGCGGTTATCCAGCCCGCAACGATCCACAGGGTGTCTCCCTGATCGGCCGATTCAGCGACATAGAAGAAGCGACTTAGAAAGAGAATCAGCACCCAGCCCGCGAATAGCCAGCGGATTGTCTGTTCCAGGCGAGTCGTTCCCGGGTGTCGTGCTGCCCCCGCCGCTGAGGACCCCGCCGTTCGAACTGCTCGACTGTCTGCCATTCCCATTCCCATGTCCGTTAGGGCTGATCACGTGGTGCCGCTTCCAGAATGGCAATTAATAGCAGGATGCAACCAACACAAGCCACCACAATCACAGCTGCATTCCACGTCGAAACAGCATAGAGAGTCAGCCCCAGCAGTGACGTGATGATCGTCGTCAGATGTACCGTCAAGACGGCTTGCTCTTTTGTAAGTCCCAATGCAACAAGACGATGTGAAAAGTGCTTTTTGTCGGGCTGAAACGGACTGCGGCCCTCTTTCAAACGAATGAGGACTACCGAACAGATATCGTACAAAGGAACCGCGAGAACGCAGAGTGGCGCCAGAATCACGTGTTGACTCTCGTCTGCAGGAGTGTAGAAGGTCCCCAGCAGGGTCATGCAGGCGATGCTGAAGCCGATAAAGTAACTGCCGGCGTCTCCCATAAAAATGCGGGCCGGCGACCAGTTATGGCAGAGAAATCCCATCAGTGATCCCGCCACGATCAGAAAAAATCCGCCGACGAACCAGTGAGGGTCCCCCGGTTTCGTCAGCATCATGACCGCCAGAGTTGTACTGGTGATCAGCCCGATCC
>NZ_DASWWZ010000382.1:0-13945 GCF_036405755.1 Schlesneria sp. | reverse complement strand
CCTGAACTGATTCCCGATAAAATTTCAGCATCAGGAAGCATCACAGCGCAGAACGGAGTTTCGGCCGACGGAGCACGATGAAAGGAATCGAGACTGACCGAAATAGATGTTGACCGTGCCACAGAAGCGGTCCTATTGTAATTTTTTGAGAATCGACGGGTGCGAATCGACGGGGCAGTCCGGTGAGTTCAGCCCAGTTCCTTTTAGCAGGACAGATGCAGGCATGAAGACTCTTTTCATTCAGTTGGCGTGCGCGCATTTGGTCGCTGTGGGGTTGATCCTGTCATTGTCCTCGACCGCCAGCGCACAGGCCCTGCGCGGTGGCGAAGTCCGATTTCCCGCTGTCATCTCGGGTGAAGAAAGGACGTCACAGACCGAACTTTGGGCCATGGACGTCTATCTGAAGCCGATGCGGCTGATTCCTGTCGAACTGACCGACCCGATCACGGGGAATAAGAAGCTCGAATACGTCTGGTACATCGTCTACCGGGCGTTCCCTCATAAATTCGAAGAACTGACAGGGGATAATGCTCCCGTTAACGTTCTCGATCCCCCTGTCGCACCACAGTTGTTCATCCCCGAATTCACGCTGGTCGTCACAGACAATGACCGCAAGGAAGTCTTCCCCGACCAGGTAATCCCTGAAGCTCTCGCTGCCATCAACAAGCGGGAAAAAGGGCGTTACAAGAGTGCCGTCGATGTCGTCGGACCGATTCCTGACGCCTCGCAGACGGACGGCAGTGACCAGTATGCAATCGAAGGAGTCGCCATGTGGCGCGGAATCGACCCGGACGCAGACCGATACACAGTCTTCATGACCGGGTTCACGAATAGTATCCGCAAAGTCGAAGGCCCCGGGGGCAAGCCGATCATCCAGACGAAGACGATCATGCAGAAATACTGGCGTCGCGGAGACCGCTACGATCAACGCGAACCCGAAATTTCGCTCGATGGCGACATGCAGTGGATCTATCGCTAGTCGCACAGGTCACCAGACTGACCTGAGGAAGTGTCTCGCCATCATCGGTGCGCGGCCTCATCAGGTCAGCCGGATGAGACTGGCCCACAATCCACTCGTCTGAATTTATGCCCCGTCTTAAATCCGCGAAGAATGCGATTCTCTCCAGCGGTGCAGGAACTGAGAGCAGCCTCAGCGGCGAACGGTGATCGCCGGCAACTCATCGTCCGAGACGAGATGGCGACTCGGTTGGTACCTGCAGTCTGAACGGGGGACGCAATCGCGTCCTCACTTCTTTGGCGGGACGGACGGTGATGACGAGGAGACTTCGTCCCGACGTTCAAAGACCAGCGGGTGATCCGATTGAGGATCCGCAACTCGCAGCGCGATCTTCCCCGCCAGGACGTCGGTTAAAAGGTCACCACAGACCTCCGCTCGCCACCCCTGCGTCAGTCGAGGGGGCCCACCATCCCGCTCATTGTAGACGTGCCATCGCACCAGATGTCTGAGATCGGCAGTCTTGCCCACCAGCCCCATTGCGACGTTCAGTTCAGCGCACCGGTTCGCGAGCGCCAGTCCCAGCAGTTGGCCGACGACCTGTTCGTCATGCGACTTGTCTTCGTCGAGTGATTTGGGAAGTTGAGGAAGATCTTCTTTGGGCAGTGCCATTCCTGCTGCGACACAATCCAGCAGAGTAGGGGCCGCCCGTTTATATTCCGGCCGGTTCATGTCGCGAACAGCGAGAAGATCGGCTTCGCTGGTCGGTCGTCGTTTTGCCAGTTCAATGACCAGATCGTCCCTGAGCATCTTCCGCATTGGCCGGTCTTTGGCCGCAGCTTCGTTCTCGCGCCAGCGATACACCTCACGAGCAACCGCCAGTTCACGTGGAGTCAATCGATGCAGACCGGGAAGACGCTGCCAGCTGTCCGGCGACCGCTCCGCAGCGATCTCGTCAATCATCCGCTGGATCTCTGCTTCTGCCCACGGCAGTCGCTTCATTTTCTGCAACGATGTCCGCTGACGGTCATAGATTTCAAGAATGTGCTGCACGTCATCGAGAGCGTACTCGAGCTGGGTTGCCGAGAGGGGTCGCCTGCGCCAGTCAGTCCGCGTCTCCCGCCCTTGGGCCGTTCGGCCCAGAATTCGCTTCACCAGCGCTTCGTATCCCAAAGGGAAACTGCGCGAGCGAAGTCCCTCGGCGATCTGAACGTCCCATAACTTCCGGGGAGGCAAGTCAGCATAAGTGAAACAAAACCGGACTTCCTCACGTCCCCCGTGAATGATGACGGTCGTTTTGTCGTCCGCCATCATCTCCCACCAGCGCCTGTGATCGACTTCGTACGGATCGACTGCAACGCAGCGCTCCTTGGTCGCAAACTGAAGCAGGCAGAGTTCTGGACGGTACGTGTGCTCCGAAACGAACTCCGTGTCAAACGCAACCAATCCCGACTCGCGGATGTGATCGCAGAGGTCATCGAATGCAGACTGCTTGGTAATCAGTGTCGATGTCATGGGACAGATTGCTATGGCTGGAGATACGGAACGCCTCAATTCTTTACAGGGCAACGAGTTCTATGTTGGCAAGGTTTGTGATGACTCGCAAGCGTTCAGATGTTCAACTTACTCCTGTAAGATTTTTACACATTCCGACAATCGGATGAACACTGCCGCAATCGGGCTTCCCTTCTGACGTTTTCGATGTCAGGATGCCCCTTGGCAGCAGTCGTCCACGCTGATTTTTGGCGACTCAAACCCTTGCTGTATGAGGCCATGGAATTCGGATTTCCACCGAAATTTGTTCGTGCATGATACGTGTGGATGGTCTTCCCCCTGGCACCATCCTTGAATCCGCACATCAGGGAAGATTTTATCGGATGATCAACTATGCTTCAGGAACGAGCCAGCGGCGTCCTTCTTCACCCGACTTCATTTCCCACACGTTATGGCATCGGTGATCTGGGCCCCAGCGCCTACCACTTCATTGACTGGCTGGCGGGAGCTGAGCAGCGCTACTGGCAGGTCCTGCCACTCTGTCCCACGGACATGGGTGACTCGCCCTACCAGTCCCCCTCATCGTTCGCCGGTAATCCACTCCTGATCAGCCCGGACCTGCTGGCGCGGGATGGCCTCCTCAACGAAAACGATCTGGCGAGCGCACTGCTGCCCGAGGTGGAGACAGCTCCCCACGTCGACTTTCAGCGAAGTGCCCTGCTGAAGAATCAACTGCTCAGCACCGCCGTCCTGAACTTCAGAAATCTCTCGCCCGCTCATGAACTGCATCAGGAATTCGCCGAGTTCAAAAAACAGCATCACAGTTGGGTCGACAATCATGCTCGGTTCATGGCGCTGCGCGATGTGAACCGAAACAGGCCGTGGCGGCAGTGGACGGAGTATGTCACCGCACCTGGTCAGCCCGTCATGCCCGAACTGGAAGTTCGCTTCGAATACGCGCTGCTTCTGCAGTTCTTCTTCTTCCGACAGTGGCATCAGCTTCGACAGTATGCCCGAGAACGGAATATCCAGATTATCGGAGACATCCCGATCTATGTCTCGCACGATAGCGTGGATGTCTGGGCCCACCAATCTCTGTTCCAACTGGATGAACATGGTGATCCCACTCGAGTCGCAGGAGTTCCTCCCGATTACTTCGCCGCCACAGGACAACTGTGGAATAATCCCCTCTACAACTGGGACGCGATGGAGCAGGATGGGTTTCGCTGGTGGATCCATCGCCTGGAAACGGCGCTTCAGTTCGTCGACCTGGTGCGCCTGGACCATTTTCGGGGGTTCGAAGCGTACTGGTCCGTCGCGGCCGGTGAAGCGACGGCCATGAACGGGCATTGGGTTCCGGGTCCTCGGGGGAAACTGCTGACGGCGTTGTGCAATGTCCAAGGGGCCGACCCGGTCGCGAATGCTTCCACTTCGACGGCACCGATTATCGCCGAAGACCTGGGCATGATTACGGAAGAAGTCCATGCTCTGCGGAAAGAGTTTCACCTTCCCGGGATGAAGGTCCTGCAGTTCATGCTTCCGGGTGAGCCCTGGGACAATCATCGGCCGGAAGAGTTCGAGGCGAATTCCGTTGCCTATACCGGGACTCACGACAACGACACCACCCTTGGCTGGTTCCGCTCACACATCCTGCCGAACCCCGATCAACTGGAACGATTGAAGCAGTACACGCGCTGCGAGGAACACAATATTGCGTGGGAGTTCATCGAAATCGCCTGGCGCTCCGGCTCCCATCTTGCCATTGCCCCTCTTCAGGACCTCTTCTCAATGGGTTCCGAAGCAAGAATGAATACGCCCGGAACGAGCGGCCCCGGCTGCGACAACTGGCGCTGGAAATACAGCCCCGGCCTGCTGACCCGGGAAGTCCAGGAGCGGCTCGCGAACCTGACTCGATCGGCCAACCGCGCGATACACAAGTAACAGTGCCGGCGCACAGGGCTTGCGTGCCATCGGCGCGAGCCCTGTACTGCGCACTGGGCCATCGAATGATATCAGGCCCCATTCGGCTGCACGGTGCCTGGACAAGGTGATCTCCCTGGATTACCTGCCAACAGCGCCAACTTCTTCCTGGCGGTCGTGCCCAAGAGGTCGCGAAATCTCCTCCCGATCGCTCTTCGTGCCGACAATGACTCATCCTCGGAACCGAATCCCATCAGGTAAACGAATTCAGATACTTTCAGGAGTCCGTTCGTTGACATTCACGGGTGGCAGTATTAATTTGCGACCCCTCTCCATCTTGCTTGAACTATTACGCTCGCTAACCAAGCGAGAATATGCACATCCGTGTATTACCACCGGAACGTAAGAGCCACTTTTTCCGATCGTAAATCGCCTCGCTAACCCGTGCTGTTGACGTCACACCCATCGCAATTCGGCGACGTCGAGAATCCTGACTGGCCCGTCCATTCTGATACTGGCATCAACCTGACGCAGATGACCTGCGCGTGAGGGACTTCATCATGACGATCAACTTCCGCGTCTCCCTCGCTTGCTGCCTGGGACTTTCAGCCCTGCTGATGGCAGCGGCTACCCTCAGCGAACGGAGCAATGCCCGGGCGGCTCAAGATGATCAACCCTACGTTAATCAGCACTACCCTGACTTTGGTTTCCTCCCTTCGCCGCTCGAATACAAGGGGCGGGTCTTTACACTCAGCCAGCACTACCCAAAGACAGAGCCCCCTGCGTCCGAGCGACCTGACTTCCTGAAGATCGACTTTCAGAAGAACTGGCGCGATTACCTGCTGGCGGCACAAGATTACTGCTTCAAGGACAATGTCCTAGGTGGTGACGTCGCTGACGACTTCGATGCGGCGATCAAAGATCAGCCAACCTGGTTCCATGTTCCGTGGCAGCACTACGGACCCAACGGCCGGGAAGGGGTCCATGGTCTGACAAAAGAAGCCCCCGTCGCTCCTCAGCAATTGGCCATCAGCCAGAGCCACCAGGGAGGCCAGATGTACGCCGTGGCGATTTACAATCACTTCGGTGGTTATGTCATCGGCAAAGTCTGGGCAGACAAGGACAAGCCGAATGCTCACGATGTCCGCTTTCCCGTCGGAACCGTGGTCATGAAGGTGCTGTTTACGGATGTCCCTTCAACGGAAGTTCCATCGCTCGAGAACCCGCTGAAATGGAACGCCTACGTCACTGAAAACTACCTCGCGACGAATCGCGTGTTCAAGGAAATGACGCTGATTCAGATGGATCTGATGGTTCGTGATGAACGAGCACCCCATGGATGGGTTTTTGGAAACTACCAGTACAACGGAAAGATGAACAACGCGAACAAGTGGAAGAACCTGGTCCCGGTCGGCATTCAGTGGGGGAATGATCCAGACGTCACCGATGGGACGTGGGGCGGATACACGAACCCGATCCCCGTTGTCACCCGACGCAATCCACACCTGAAAGAGACGATCATCAATCCGGACGACAACGAACTGCCCCCCACGCATCTGGGATGGAACGGGCGGTTGAATGGTCCTGCAGACAACTATCTGAGCTCCTGCATGAGCTGCCATATGACGGCTCAATCCCCCACCAAGTCTCCCATCAGCCCCTTGTTTCAGCCGGCTGACAAAGTCCCCTCGGTGGGCTCAACTGGCTGGATGCGCTGGTTCCAGAACCTGAATTACGGCGAACGCTTTGATGCGGATAAACCGACATCCAGCATGGATTACAGCCTGCAACTCGCGTTGAGTCTCCAGAACTACTATCAGTGGAAGGATGCCGCTCATCGAACCATCGCGGCTCGCTATCGCGACGAACAGCTCAACCCGGTGGGAGAAGATGTCACCGAGGATTACGAAATCCTGCGATCTCAGCCCGTTGAACTGAACCAGATCAATCCGCGGTAATCCGATCTCCCCCGCAGCCAGCCCGTCCGTTTGCCATCGTCTGGCCCCCCACTCAAGTGAGAGGGGCTCCCATGTGTTGTGATCATCCAGCCGCCCCATCAGCACCCGTCCGTATTACGAGGATGAAGGGCCACGGACAGGGTGGAGACGCCCGTCGGCAGGTCAGCCTCCGCCGAGGCGCCTCTGGTGACACGAGTACGGCCAACACAAATCACTCCACTGCTTACGAAAGAGAAGGCTGTTGCGGATTCGCCCCACTGGCAGGGGCGACAGCGGATCGGGCATAATCTCAGGCAGAGATCGAAACGGTCTGATTCCCGTACCGGGTCATGAGGCAAGACAAACTCATGCCGAGGAAGTCAGGAGTGAACCATGTCCTCAAATGAGCCCCGCCAGCCGATTGATCCTCAAACGCGAATCGGCCATGTCCACCTGAAGGTCGCCGACCTGGAACGTTCGATCCGGTTTTACCATGGCGTCCTGGGGTTTGAAGTCACGCAACGATACGGGACTCAGGCGGCCTTCCTTTCCGCCGGCGGCTATCACCACCATATCGGACTGAATACCTGGGAAAGCCTCGCCGGCCCGACACCCCCGCCGGGAACGACCGGCCTGTATCACGTGGCGATTCTCTATCCCACCCGCAGAAGCCTGGCTGATGCACTCCAGCGACTCCGACGGGCAGGAATTGCCTTGGATGGTGCAAGCGATCACGGCGTCAGCCAGGCCCTTTACTTGCGCGATCCCGACGAAAATGGAATCGAACTTTACTGGGATCGTCCACAAGATCAGTGGCCACGCAATCCGATCGGCGAATTCGCGATGTTCACCCAGCGCCTGGACCTGGACGACCTGCTGCGGGAACTCGAATGATCTCCCCTGCTGTCGAACGTCGTTGACAGTGAGAAATCCCTTCCCAGACCAGACGAGCCACGCCCCCCTCTTCGGTCGTCCGCCACACTCCGCCGGTCAGCGCCTGTGAAATTTTCCAGCGAGGGAGTCGAGGCAATGGACGGTATACGGCACAACACGACTACATGCCTGCCTACATTTCGTATCTAATCAACATCGTATAGCAACACTGAATTAGGATTTCCCGGCACCGCATCCGCACCGAGATCTAACTTAAGCTTCTCTTAATCCTGCTTGACTACCTGTTACAGTTACTGCGGAGGAGTATTTCGCACGACAGAACCGAGTTATGCAGTCCCGAGAACCATGCAGGGCATCGCGAATTCATCAACATCCTCCAGACTCAATTCCCTTAGCGAGACACGTTAAGACGAGCCGGATGCCCCTCACTCAGACTGAGTTCCGCAAGTCTCCGATCGCCCTGCAGGGACTCGCTGAGACTACTCAGCAGACCAGCCGCGAAAACAGGGGAAGTGCCCAATATCCAGCCATTCCGCAATGCTCTCCCGACCACACATGTGAGAGTTTCACGCAGGAAACCTTCGGCGTGCGCGCAACTCCCGGAGGGGAACAGATACACGCACGGGAAATCAGATAGATCGTCCCGAGACATACGAACCGTCATAAGTTGAACGATGCCGGTGCGCGCTTCGGCAATGCTAGGTACTCCGGCTGTCACACGCTTCAGCAGCACCTACTAATCTACCCTCTGGCGACAGTCTCATTTATGAGAATCGCAAAAGCGGCGCGACCCTCACAATCAGAAACTGCTATTCCCCGGACGACTGTAAGTGGATATAAGATTTCCACGTCACGGAAAATTTCTTTCACTCTCCTCATATAACGATGAGTGATATCCGTGCCGGTCTTGTCTGAACGCTTGCGCACAGACTGCATTGATGCAGGGGGCTGCAACCCCGGAGAAGCGCAACAAGATCGAACAACCACTGTCTCGCGTCGCCGCAGACACGAGAGTCGCAGACGTTCTGAGCGACGCATTTTCTGAACGGGAGTCACTGGAAATCCGCATTTTTGATCGCTACAGTATCCGCGACCGGCACAATCGATACTTACAGCAAAGACAGAATCCGATTGTAGTTGCGTTTAGATACACAGTAAACGAATATTTGAATATGAGATTTGTGTTCATTTGTGCGCAGTGAACTTTTGCGGCAGCAAGACTGATGTGGCCTTCATCACAGCATGGCGCGCCTGACCGACTCGCACGACCCCCGATGGGTCGACGGGGCGAACGCCGCTGTCCTGATTGGTTGTCAGATATTCGGATTGTCTCGTTTCTCGACTGGGAAAGTTTTATTGCCGTGATCATTTCGGTTCGATTCAGCGGGATTCCTCCGCCGGTCGCAGTTCCACGCCTCGGCGTAAGAGGTCTCAATCGATGTCAGTCCACTCCCTCTGAACCCATCGCTCGGACTCAGGATGTGGGTTCCCTGTTTTGTCTTCTCGAATGAGTGTCTAGTTAAACGTAGAATAAGTGAGTACCGTCCCATGAGTATTTCCCGCCGATTCACACGTGCAGCCGTAATTCTGAGCTCGATGACATTCGTTTTGGTCCTGTTCGGACAACAGAGCAGCGTAGTGGCCGGAATTGTTCCCGATACTGTGGTCATCGATGAACCCTTGAAACTGGAAGTGACCTGGTACGGAAAAGGAATTCTGGACGATGGCAGCAACAATGATTCACTCGCAGTTCCTGTGCTGACCAACTGGTCGGTAGGGCCGAACCCAATCACTCTCACCTACCTGGGCGGTGGGGACGGCTGGTTCGGAAAGCTGACGGGTCAGCACACAACTGAACCTCACCCTGGCGAAGGAATGGGCCCGCTCGTCCAGTTTATGATCGCTTTCGATCAGCTCACCCCCACCTCAACCAGCACCACGAAATCCGTCCTTCACGGCACCCACACCGACGTCTACACTTTGACCTACACCTACAACCCCGCCACCGATACGGTTACATTCGACCTCAAGGCAGCACACGTGCCAGAACCAACAAGCTTTGCTCTGTTGGGGGTTGGCGCTTTGGGTCTTATCGGTGCACGATACCGTCGCAACAAAGCCAAGTGATGTAGAAGAACATGAGATGTTCGGGCAGCGACGCCTCGACCGTTGCCCGGAAACTCCCTCAAAAGTGGAATCAGGATGTCCACTCGTTTTCGCCGTGTGTGATTCAGCTTAACCGTGATCGCTCCGTCATCGATCACAGAAAGAACCCGCCTCGCCCAGCCTTCTCAACACGGCAGCCAGGGCGAGGAATCGTCTCCACAGGGTTCCCGAGACGTCGGAATCGTGCCTCGAATCGAGAGTTGTTCCGTCCGCCGCTCCCCGCCGCCGCTCCCCGCCGCCGCTCCCCGCCGCCGCTCTTGCCCACCTGAATACCCCCTCTACCTCTACAAAAATCGGGCAGGCCGCCACGGCTGATCTCAGCGACCGGCCCCAAAGCCGCAGGTTGACTTGCCTTCCGTTGCAGCGGGCATCGAATCCGCGCATCAAGGACTTCCGTTCAATCGAGGCGGGCACGTCGATGCCGGCAACGGACGGCGCGCCGCGAGAATGTCATTCGCCGCAGGAGTGCATCAGATGATTGATGCAACCAAATCGATTATGCTCGCCGCATGCAAACCGCTCTCGCGATAATTACGATCTTCGGATACGTCCTCACCCTCACACTGTTGCCGGTTGTTCTCCTCACCAAGAAGAAACAACCGGTCTCGACAGTGGCCTGGATGATGACAATCATCACCATGCCCTATGTGGGAGCGTTTCTGTTTGTCGTCTTTGGCATCAATCAGGTGGAACGACGCCTGCGCCGGAAACAGGCAGCCACGCGGTCCGTCACTCGGATCCTGCCTCAACTTTCACACCAGCATCATGTGCATCACGAACTGCTCGACGAAACTCAGCGGGAACTGAGGCGACTCGCAGAACGGATTTCAGGCAGCCGTGCGACGGTGGGTAATCGGGTGCAGTTGCTGACAAACGCACAGCAGGCATTCGATGAAATTGCGGAAGCAATCCTCGCCGCAGAATCGACAATTCATCTGGAATACTACATCTGGCGCCCCGACAAGCTGGGCACCCGATTGCGAGACCTGCTGATCTCCAAAGCGCAGCGCGGGGTGCGGGTCCGATTCCTTTACGACGGGATCGGCTCCAACCTTCTCACCTATCGCTTTCTCAAACCGATGCGAGATGCCGGAATTCAGGTTTTTTCCTTTGTCCCCGGCCGTTCACTTCGGGAACGGTGGTCGATCAACCTTCGCAATCACCGCAAGATCGTGATCGTCGACGGGCAGATCGGTTTCACCGGGGGGATGAATGTTGGTGACGAATACCTGGGACTCGATCCGTTCTATGGCAAGTGGCAGGACACGCATCTTCGACTGGAAGGTCCCACAGTCCTCCAACTGCAAGAGGTCTTCGCGATCGACTGGAAGTATGCCACAGGCGAAGTCCTGACGCACGATCGATATTTTCCGACGCCCGAACAGACCGGCAACATTGTGGCTCAGGTCGTCGCCAGTGGCCCTGATGAAGGGAGCGACGTTTTCCATAACCTGATGTTCGCCGCAATTAACTCTGCACGTCATCGAGTCACTCTGGCCACGTGCTACTTCGTCCCCACGCCATCCCTTGTCTCGGCCCTTGAGTCCGCTTCCCAGCGGGGGGTCCAGACGCGGGTTCTCATTTCAGGCCCGAAAACGTACTGGGCAACGCTGCAAGCCGCGCGGTCTAACTATGATTCACTTCTATTGGCCGGAGTCAAAATCTACGAATACCAGGCGGGGCAGTTCCACTCCAAGACACTCTCCATCGATGGCAATTGGTCACTTGTCGGGACCCCGAACTTCGATTCTCGCAGCCTCTATCTGAATTTTGAGGTCGGTGCGGTTCTTTACGACAGAAGTCTGGCCGAGCAAATCGAGCATCAATTCCACACCGACCTGGAATCAGCCATGGAAATCGAGCCCGACAAGTGGTTCGCCCGCCCGGTCTGGAACCGCCTTCAGGAAAACTTCTGCCGCATGTTCTCTCCCGTGCTTTAGACACGGCCCCGGGACCACAACGAATGCGGCCTCTCCGAACGCCTCCTCCTGGACGCGCCTGACGGATTGCCAGAGCCGGTCGTGTTCGATTCTCAGGACTTGGATCGATGTTGGTAGGACAGGCGAAATCGCTATGCTGATCCGTTGGGCGCCTCTCATAACCGGTCACTTGATCCGCGGCATTTCGCCAGGAAAAACTTCATGCTGTCATTCTGGTCTGAATCGACGTTACCACTGTCGAATCTGGCAACCTATTGCCGCTCTCTCTCCACAATGCTGAAATCGGGAGTGCCGATCCTCAAGTCATTCCGCGTTGCAGGAGAGAACTCACATTACCTGCGACTGCGATCCATCACGACCCGCATTGTAGATGAACTTCGCAAAGGATCGGATGTCTCGACAGCGATGGCAGAGCAGGGGAATGCGTTCCCGGAACTCATGATCGACATGGTCCGCGTCGCGGATCAAACAGGGTCATTGCCGGAAGTGCTGCTCGCCCTCGCGGATCACTATGACAATCTGATTCGATTGCGTCGTACGTTCCTGGGTGCGATTGCTTTGCCAATCCTGCAATTGCTGGCTGCCATTTTTATCGTGGCACTGCTGATCTGGATTCTGGGCATGATTGCGAGCAGTAACGGGTCCGAGCCCTTCGATGTTCTGGGTTTGGGATTAACGGGAACCGTGGGTGCTTTGACGTGGCTGGGAGGGTGTTTCGGAGTCGCGGCAGGGGGATTTTTCCTCTATATGTTTCTTTCCCAAGGCTTGAAAGGACGCACTTTTGTCCATTCGGCCTTACTAGGCATTCCCATCGTCGGTGACTGTTTTCGATCGTTCGCCCTGGCGCGCTTCTCGTGGGCCTTTGCTCTGACTCAGCAGGCGGGAATGCCGATTATTCCCAGCCTCGAAGCAAGTTTGAAAGCCACGGGAAATCAGGCCTTCGCCTCAGCAATCCCCATGGTCGCGGCCATGGTTTCTGCAGGAGAAGACCTCTCGTTCGCACTTAGCGAGACAAAGCTGTTTCCCAGGCAATATCTGGAACTCGTCCGTGTGGGTGAAGCAACCGGAACGGTTCCCGAGAAGCTGCAGGAACTAAGCCCCCAGCTTGAAGAACAGGCTCATCGCAGCCTCTTCGCGATGACAACCGTGCTCGCATGGTTCATCTGGGGAATGGTCGCCATGATCATAATCTTCTTTATTTTCCGGATTGCCATGATGTATATTGGCTTGCTGAATAATGCCTCGAACCTCTAGAGCGCAAGGCGCTCGAATCGCGTTTTCGGGTCACTCGTTTGGCTGCTTCGCGCTTTCAATTCGCTACTCAACCCAAGACGCAGATTGACCATTTACGGACATTTGCCGTAAATTGGGCGGTCGAGAGAATGGAGAGAGGACGCGCGAGCACGTGTGACCTGGCTACGGCCTGCTTTTGTCCTGGTCGAATCAAACTGATGGAGCGATGTGATGCCGCACGATTTTCAAGGGGGTGAAGGCGCCGGTACCGAGACGATGCGAGGCCGCGCCTGGCCCTGCCTGCGCCAGTTTTGCATTTTCCTTGAGAATCGCGTCGGCCGCTTGAATGATGTCATGCGTCAGCTCGAGTCCATCGACACCCGTGTCATGGCCCTCAGCATCGTCGATTCAGTCGACTTCGCCATGATTCGCCTGATGTTCGATAATGCCGACCGGGCTCGGGAAAAACTGGAGCTTTCTGGCTTTTTGTTCAGTGAGAGCGATGTCGTCGGTGTCGAGCTGCCTGAAGGGGACAAACCGTTTCACGCGGTCTGTTCTGCTCTCGTCAAAGCCGAAGTGAACATCCACCACGCCTATCCACTGCTGTACCGTCGGCACGGTCGCGGGGCGGTCGCCATGTTCGTCGACGATGTCGACCAGGCGGTGCATATTCTTCAGGACGCTGGCCACCGAATCGTCACAGAAAGCGATTTGCATGACGACGATGAATACCTGTAACGGCGGCGTGGAAAAAATTCATCACCTGACTGTCCGGTAGCGAAAGTTCTGGCCCGGCCGTCCAATTCGCCGATTTCATCGATCTGGTCGCGGAACCGGATGGTACTGAATCTACGGCCCGAAATCCGTCGATTCAACCGGCCGAACCCCTCTATTCTGCCCAGTTGAAGCCCCGTGCTCCGGCCAACTGGCTCATACCTCGAATCGATAACGAGGTCTACGTCAACTCTAACGTCCATACGGGTCGTTCCGCACACGGTCCGCATGATGCCGTTTGACATCACATTTTCTCGGCTTATATTCAATTTCGACGACGCGGATGCCGACGGCTGGCCACCCCAGCCCTCGACGTGCCACAGGGATTGAGGGCCGCATGTCCGCCGTTCACACCTCGAGGGGGGGTGTGAAAGACCGGCGATGAGAACTCCACTGCCTATTCCTGACAGAAGGGCGATGTTCGATCATGCGACTCTGTAATTACCTGAAAACAACAATATTTTTGTACACTGCGGGATCCGTCTTCGGTCTTGTCCACGCAGCAGACCAGGTCGCCGAAGGACGCTTCACCCGAACCCGAGCCGTCTCAACGGAAGATGGTCTGACGAGTGCAGTGGAGGAAGGCCTTGAACTTCGCTCGTCACGCCGCTGGGCCGAAGCGATTGAGTTCT
>NZ_DASWWZ010000381.1:0-6901 GCF_036405755.1 Schlesneria sp. | reverse complement strand
GAGCGAATCCCTTTCTTGTGGCCTTTGATCACGGCCGTTTCTTCTCCCGAGTCGATGTCCCAGACCCGGACCACCGCATCCCAGCCGACGGTTGCCAGTTGTTTGCCTGCCCCTGTGAAAGCAGCCCCCTCGATCTGCTGTTTATGGCCTTTCAGCGATTTCTCGACCGTACCCGCGAACACGTCATAGAGGGCCAGTCCTTCGGGATCTTTGGCGGGAATGATGGCCGCCAGCAGACGACCGGAGCCGGACAGGTCAATCGCCAGCAGTTTGGATGCCTCCGGCTCGTAAGTCCGCACAAACTCTTTTTTCGTGACATTCCAGACGCGAACCGTCTTATCGGTGGTACTTCCCAGGACGAGTTCTGTTCCGTCGGGAGACCAGGTGATGACGTTGGTTTTGGCCACGGGACCGGGCAGCGTCATTCCGACCTTGCCGGTTTTGGTGTCGACCAGTTGGACACCCGCCCGGGGCTCATTCGGTCCGATGGCCAGCCACTTTCCATCAGGAGAAAACGAGACGATCGCGATCTTACCGGGAAGCTCGATCCGGAGAGGGGCTTTCAGATCGTCAAGATTCCAGATCAGGACTTCCCCTTTGGCATCGGCACCCTCGGGCACTGAGACCGTGGCGACCGACTTGCTGTCGGGTGAGAATGTGGCGAACCCCCAGCCCGTGGGGACGGTCTCCGTCGGTCGAGGATTCGACACTTCCGTTTGAGGAGGACGGGAATTATCGATGAACTCGATGGGCTCGCTTTCAGGCCCCGGTGAGGCAGGGGGCTCTTGCGCGAAAGAGCTGTGATACAGATGCATCCATGCCAGACAGGCAAACGCGACAACCCGAACCTGTGTACTCATGATCCGCGCCTCTCTCTGACCCTGACCGCAATGTAGACGTGATGTCTGTAATATTATGTCCAAGATGGTTCGGGATCGCTAGTGCATTACCATGTGACGCGATTCTCTCACTCCCTCAGCGGTAACAGGCCGCGATGACGCAAACCGCCAGGTGGCATCCGTCGGGGGAAGTGTGCAGCCAGACAAACCGAGGGACCGAGCACTCGCTGTCGGACGGCGAAGATGCAGTCACAGACGGGAGTCTGTCTGGCGCGGGGGAAGTGCACGGCAACGAAAAAAGGCAGACAGGTCTTTGTGAGACCTGCCTGCCTTCGAACGATCGACCGTTGATTCAGTTGATCTTACTTCTTGACTTCGAAGCCTTTGGCGAAGGGAGCATCGGCGAAGACGAGTTCCGCCTGGGCATCGCCTTTCGCTTCACTGACTTTGGCCTGGCATTTTTCGCAGCAGAATCCGACCTTCACACCGCCAACTTCGACATTGGCATTTGGATTGAGCTTTGCACCGGACAGCGGGCATTTGGTCTGAGTGGTCTGGCCAGTCGCGGCGAGCTGATGATTGGCCTTGGTCGCAAACTTGGCGGTGTCCTTCTTGAAGGCGCCTGGGCATTCGCCGCAGCAGAAGTAAACCTTGCCACCTTTGTAATCGACAGTCTTGTCTTCCTTGGCCGGCTGGCCGGAGACGGGGCAGGTGGCCTTGAATGGCTTGGCCTTTTCATCGGCAGCGAATGCCATCACACCAACGGCCAACAGACAGCAGAGCATGGTACCGAGTTTTTGGATCGACATGGAATTTCCTTCTTGCAATGAGATGTGGTTCAGGAACCAATCAAAACTTCAACGGGTTTTGTCGTGCCAGTCTCAGGACTGGCGCACTGACACACAGAAGACGTCTGAACAGACAGAGGCACAGAGAAGAAAGAGGGTGTTAGATCACCCAGCGGCAAAGCAGCTTACGGAGCGGTGGCCCTGAAGCACGCGAAAGATCGCGCTGTGCGGTCTGAGAAGTTCCCGATTCCGTGAAAGAAGGGGCCCACTTAAGGGTGCCGACCACCAGGGAATTCGAATCCAGGGGTGCCGACTGCTCATGAGCCGACACGATCGCGGGAACCGCCTCGGCAGCCTGACACTGGCAATCGGGGCGAGATAATCCGGTTCCGGTCGGCGTGTGTGACACAGCTCGCGTGACTGCTCGCTTGGATTTTGCCGCTTTCTGTGCGGCGAGCCGAGCCTGACAGCAGGGGCTGAGTTTTGGCTGCGTGACGCGGGTTGATTCGGCCCGTTTGGTGCAGCAACAGTCCCGAAACAGCGGTGCCGGCAGCAAAAGTGCTACCGCCAGAGCCAGCATCGAAACCAGTCGCACGATCCACATCAAAACATTCAGCCTGATGAGTGTCGAAAAAACGATCTCCATGATGATATCGAAGACCTACGTCGACAGATAGAGGAATTTTTTTGTGGTGGCCCGCTCATTCGTTTGTTCTGGCGGAATGAACGATTTTTCTGATTGACCTTCAGCAGAATTGGCTGGAGTTCCCAAGGAATCGGGACGAGGGCCGAGTCTGCTGCGATCAGCAGGGGTGCCGTGTGATCCGATGAAGAGCAGTCTTTTTCCCTGTTTCCCTGGAATCGTCGCCATCCCTTGAGCCGGCGCGGGATTGAGGCGAGATCAATTGCGTCGTGGAATTCGTCCCAACATGACATTTTCGAGGGGCTTGTCGACTCGATAGAATCCGGGCTGCCGAATCGGTGTCAGACACCCGCAATTTGTTGACGGAATCTCGCTCGCATGCAATCACTCTGCGTCTACTGTGCCGGACCTCTCTTCAACCAATCCGAACGGACGGAGATGACGGCGATTGCCGATGTGCTGGTGGAAGCGGGGCATTCCGTCTATTTGCCTCATCGAGATGGGATGGAATTTCGTCTGGTGCGTGAAGTCTTGATCGAACAGGGCTGGGAAGCGGCTCTGGCGGGGCAATTTCTGCATGAGGCGATCTTCGCCCTGGATGTCTACCAGCTGGTCGTAGCCTGCGATGCCGTTGTCTGGAATCTGAATGGACGTGTTCCTGACGAGGGGGCAGTCTCGGAAGCGGCGATGGCGTGGACGCTCGGTAAGCCGATGATCGCTTATCAGGACGATGTGCGGTCCATGATCGCAGGCCGCATGAATCCGCTCCTTGTGGGCCTGGTCGACTTCACCTCCGTGCAGCACATTCATGAGATTCCTGCAGCTCTGCACGCCGAATGTCGGAAGTTCCCACCCCGTAAGTTCGATCTGGAACACCTTCCCAAGCGCGTAAGGACGGCGGTGGCACGGGGGACCGAACTCTGGAACGCCCTGCGAAAAGAAAGCGCCTACGGCGAGAATCGGATCATCGCCGAATGCGTTACGACTCTGTTCGCACCGGGAGCCGCGTGAACACCGGCCGATAACAACTCGTGAAGAGGCGTTTCGGTCGCCGCATGAGCGGGTCGCTGTCGATCAGCGGAGCGAATTAATCCCCTATCCGGCTGACCGTCGGTGTCACTTGATCCTATAGGCAGCGGTGTATTCCGAACCATCGCTGCTGGTGACACCGTTGGCGGTGGACCCTTCGAACATTTCCGGCGACTTGATAATACTAACGCTGACGGTCCCTTTTTCCCCTTCCTTCAGCACCCCGGCGTGGACTGCGGCGGTGGCCAGGTCACTGCTGGTGGTGTAGGTGCCGGTCCCGAAGACGCGGCCGTCTGTTTTGCCGACGAGATTGAACTGGAAGGTCTGGTCAATCATCCCGATATACTGCTCGAGATTTCCGGGGTCTTCCGCCGCCTCGGTCGCACCCGCTGCAGTCGGTTTAGTGGCAGCCGGGGTCACGTCCTTCGTGGTGGCGACCGCTTCCGTACTGACGGGGGTCGACTTACTGGCAAGTTCCTGAGGTGTCAGGAAGTGGTCGTTGTTCTTGTCGAGCTTCCGGAATTCGGCAAAGCGGGCTCGATCCCATTCGTACAGGCCAATCTGCCCGTCGCCGTTTTTGTCGTACGCCTGAAACTCTTTGGGGAGCGCGGACGTCTTTGATTTGCGTGTCGGTGTGGTGTCCGCGATGAAATAGAGTTCATTGGGTGAAACATCGACATCATCACTTTTGTCGAAGCCGACCCAGTGAATCCGAATCTGTCCATCGCGTTTCAGTTCGATCACTTCGACGATGTAGTTCTTCTTGTCCCAGATCCCGACCAGCTTGGTGCCGACTTTTACTTTGGCGTCGGCGGGGACCTGTTTACCGGCAATGACGTTGGTGGGGATTTCTTCTTTGGCGATGGCCACCCCTGCGATCAGGGTGCACAGAACCGCAGATGTCCAGAATCGAAACATGCCTGTTCCTCAATCCTCAAAGTCACTTCCCCGGCCGCCAGAAGAATCACCGGAAACCGGGTCTGAGAACCAGTTGGGGCGCTCTCGCCGTCGGCTTTGTCCCGCTCTTGAGAAGGGGAGAAGTCGACCTGATTCGCTTCTTACGGTGTCGATGCCAGCAGCTCTACCTCGTCCGGTTCCTGCGGATAATAACAGCAGGGACTGATTCGCTGACAGAGAATTTCTGCCATGGCACCACTTCCATGATACCCTGGCTGTCAACTGAATTTTGGCTGAAGTCGTTTCGTGTCGAAGTGTTATTGCTGCAGATCATGCAGAGAGCAGTCTTTCGGTCGCTTGCGCTTCGGCGATGGGCCTGCTGCTGACGCGCCTGCTGTGGCGCTTTTGCCGGATGTGCACCTCGAGACGCCGGAAACTCAGACACAGGGGGGATATCGGCATCAACTGCCGCTTGCTGGAGATCCGATGAGACGAATACTGGTTCCCGCAGCACGGGGCTTTCCTTGAATGGCGATGCGGTCCTTCGCTGTTTCAGGGACGGACGTGCAGAAGTTCCGGCAGATTGAGAACGTTCGTCGGTTAATCAGTTTAATTGCGGCAATCAAATGGCTCGTGCCAGGAAGACGAACAACGCGCAGGTTAATCTCGCCTCCGGCAGCAGGCCCTGGCTTCGGTGGCTGTTTCAGCCTTTGAGATTGCTGCGGGTGGCTCTTCTTGCGGGTGTTGCAGCGGCGTCCCCGTACGTCGTCGAGAAACTCCCGGATCTGTCCAAGCGTTCGGAGTACCGGATCGCGTTGTCGCAGGTTCAGCTCGTTCCTCCACCCGCAGCACCGGTGCCGTTGAATCTGATTGACCAGGTTGCCGAGCAGTCCGGACTGCCGGACGAATTGTCTCTGCTGGAGAATTCCCTGACGGATGATCTGGCTGCGGCCTTTGGTCGCCACCCGTGGGTCGCAGAAGTGGTCCAAGTCCGAAAATCGTTCCCGGCATCGGTCACGATCGAGCTGAAGTACCGCCGACCGGTGCTGCTGGCCAACGTCCCCGGTGGCCAGGTCCCGCTCGATGCCAATGGGATCGTCCTTCCGACGGCCGATTTTTCGCCCGCCGATAAGAAGAACTATCCGATCCTGCGAAACGTGTCGGCCCTTCCCAGGGTCCGGGCGGGGATGGTCTGGAGTGATCCTGCGATTCTGGCGGCGGCCCGGCTGGCAGAGACCCTGGCTGATAAGTGGCAGTCGCTCAAGTTCGAGGCGATCTCGATCCCACGCGAAGTCGATCCTGCGACGGAACCTCACGACGTCCTTCTGGAACTCGTGGGACAGGGGGGCTCGCACATCGTCTGGGGCCGCCCGCCTGGCAGCGATCATCCCGGCGAACTGGAAGCGTCACAAAAGATTCGCCGTCTCGAAAAGTATCTGGCGGACTTCGGCGACTATGCGCAACCGAATGGACCGTACGAGATTGATATTCGACATTGGCAGGAAATTTCTCGTCGCCGACTGAGTACCAAACAGGTGCAGGTCAAACCGGCCAAGCCCGCCCGGCCGGATAGCAAGCCGCGCAGTGAACCCGCCCCCCGACTGCGTGAAGCGGGGATTCCGGAACCGGGAAGGATTCGCTGACCGCTGAAGCGATTGGGGGCCAGCCGGGAGCGGATGTCTGGCGGTTCGGGTTGCGAAGCAGGTCATTCGCTGTGGCGCTTTTGCTGGACCGCGTGAGAAATCTCTTGCGCGGCCCCCGCAACGGCTCCGACGATGGCTCCCACGCTGCCGAGCAGGACCATGAGGAACGCACCTTCGTGGATGCTGCCAACGAGCATGAATCCCAGTCCCGCGCCGGCTGCGGCAATCAGCAGCGAACTCACGATGACTGTCGTCAGAGTTTGCATGTGATGATCCTTTCGAAAGTGGAACTCGCTCCGTTCTTCCGTCGTGTCAGGTGATCATGACGGATGTGAAACGGACGGGGACGAATGTGCCTGATGCAGACTGGCAGCCGTGATGCCCGGGCAACACTGGCTCATCTGGCGATTCAGGCTCAGGTCATTCCGGAACTCGGGCGGCAGGCGATCGTCGTAATAGATTGCCTGCTGCGGGCATTCCGGTGCACACAGGCCACAATCGATGCACTTATCGGGGTGGATGTAGAGCATGAACTCACCTTCGTGAAAGCAGTCTGCAGGACAGACCGCAACGCAGTCCTTTGCTTTGCAGCCATGGCAAAGCTGGGTAACGACCATTGGCATATTTTCGATCCTTGATTTTCTCACACTCAATTCAGACGACAAACGTCACGACGCTTCCGTGCGTGGCGGGACGACCTGTTTCTCCAGACGCATTCGATGCCTGCGGTGTCGTTGCAGTTCCCGCTTTTGTCTCACACTCGCTGAGGTTTCTTGGAGAACGAATTCGACCCCAGCGACGATCCCTCGCGCCATCGGCCTTGGCCGAAACGAGGGTCGGTCACGGCGACCCCGGCATCTCGGGGGAGGTTCCTGGTTTCCATCTGTGGTGCTCCTGAACTTTGCAGTGCAAAGTGGAGGGGCAAAAAAATAACCGTTTCACGAGAAGCCAAGGCGTGAGGCGGTTGCTACGTGTTTTTTCGCTGCTTCCGAAGCATCGGCCACCACACGCTGCAGTGCCTCGATATATTCGAGGAAGCGCTTACGGCCCAGCGGAGACAAC
>NZ_DASWWZ010000380.1:0-4267 GCF_036405755.1 Schlesneria sp. | reverse complement strand
CCAACGGCTTGGGAAATCTCTCGACGTGACATCTCACGAATGAGCCGGCCATTCAGTGATACCTGCCCTGCAGGAGTGAGGACATCGCACAGGCATTTGAGAAGTGTCGATTTTCCGGCGGCATTGGGGCCGACGAGCGCCGTGATCCCCGGTTCAAAAGAGAGACTTACCTGATCAAGGACGCGCCGAGCCCCGTATCCAAACGAGACATTGTCTGCCCGCAACGTCATGGGCGAGTTCTCCGCGTCCAGATTGCCATTGCGGCAAAAAATGGAGAACCGATGGCCGCAGTCACAATACCAATCGGGAACACTGTTCCCGGGACGAGCGTCTTGCAGAGCACTGAAGCAATCGAAACAAGGAGTGCTCCTAATCCTGCCGAAAGAAAAATAAAAAAACGCTGGTCTTCACCTATCAACATCCGAGCGAGATGAGGGGCAACCAGACCGACAAACCCGATTGAACCGGTAAAGGAAACGGCCGTTGCTGTCAAAACCGAGACGACAAGGATCGTTTGCAGCTTCAATTTTCCAACGTCGACACCCAGGCTTAGGGCGTATTCATCACCCAGTTGTAGAGCGGTCAGCTGCCAGACCTTTGATTGTATTACCGCAAACGTTCCGCAAAGTACGATTGCCAGGACACCCACTTTTTGCCAGTTCGCCCCCTGCAGGCTTCCGAATGTCCAGAAAATGATGGCATTGAGCGCATCATTGGTGGCGGTGTATTGAACCAATGCCAGTCCAGAGCTGAATAGAAAATGCAACGCAACTCCGACCAGGATCAGCGTTTCAGACCCACTAGTCTGAGTACGCCCAATGGCAAACAACACCAATGAGCATCCGAGGGCAGAAACGAATGCTCCACCAGGGATTGCAACCGAAGAAGTCATTCCGATTCGCCCAGACCCGAAAACAATGACCAGGGCAGCCCCAAATGCGGCTGCCGCAGAAACACCAAGGGTATAGGGGCTGGCCAAACGGTTGTTGAGCACCGACTGCATCTGCCCACCCGCCAGCCCCAAAGCAGCTCCGACGGCAATTCCCATCAGGGCTGTTGGAAGACGAAATGACCACACGATGATTCGTTGTGATCTGGTCACGGAACTCGGTTGAAAAATCGTCCCTGCGACTTCTCCTGGCGATAGTGCGGCAGGTCCTGTCACAAGATCCACCACAAGCGAGCCCGTGATCAGCAGAAGCACCAAGACCAGAATCCAGAGCCGACATAATCCTCGACGGCGCCGCGCACCGCTGAACTGGCTGGTTGAGGAATCACAAGACATCAATGCCCCTTCAATTCGACCATCCATGTTCCGCTGAAGTCGATCGGCATGTATTTTTCATGAAATTCCTGCAACCGCTGACGTGGATTGAGATCCTGGAATTCCAACGGATAAAGCCACTGGGCAAGTTGCTGCACTGCGACAAAACTCATGATGTGACTGCCGAGTCGGGTATTGAGTCCAAAGACGCGGCCGTCCCTTACCGCGTTCAACTCGGACCAGCCGGGACGCAACGTATAGGCACGAAGATTAATCCGAGCCTTCTCCGCATCGGCGGCATAGCCCAGATGCAGACTTTCCGGGAACGCTTCCCAGCAGGCACCGGTGATTACAACGACGTCGGGATTGCGACTCAGTAAATACTCCGGTTGTATGACGCCCATGCCGTAAGGTCCGGAAACGTCCTCACCCACATTCTGGCACCGGATTTGAGCGAGAATGCTTCCCCAATTCATCCGTTTCTTTTGAGTGCTGCAGCCAAAGGTGTTTCCGTATTTCCCCGCGCCAAAATTCCCCGCCTCGACATAGATTGAGGGTATTGCCTCTTCCAGACGCGACATTCGATCCTGGACCATTTGGATCTCACGATCGACCCATTCGACGATCTCTCGCGCCCGTTGCTGCTTACCGAAGACCTCGCCCAGTAACATTAAACTCTTTTGAGGATCGCTGAACGGATCGTCGGTACTCAGGTACAGAACAGGAACCCCCGCCTGTTCGACTTGATCAAGGCACTCGGTCTGGCCCAACATATAAGTGCCACCAATCACAAGATCGGGTTGGAGGGCCAGGATCCCTTCAGCGCTGACACTTTTCTTGAGCGTGTCGCCCAGGATCGGAATCTCCGCGAGACCGGGGAATCGGTCAACGAACTTATCATAGGCATCGCGGTCGCTGGTCTTGAGAGACGAGTCCCACCCAGCGAGCTTCTCAGGCGTTTCGTCCCCCAAAAGTACGGCGACATCATACAATCCCATTCCCCGCATCAGGACAAAGCGACTTACCTGCGACGGAATTTCGACTTCTCGTCCTGCGAGGTCAGTCACCCGCTTCGATCGCCCCGTGATGGATATGGGCTGGGTCGGGGAGACCAAAGGGGTAGACGCGAATGGTGGAGCAGACAGCCGAACCAGCCACCAGACTGCGACGCCAATGCCGATCAGAGATATCAATGAACTCGTGAACAGCCTGGTCCGCATCGTTGGCATGGCACCTTCGAAGAATGGTCAACTCAATCGAGTGAAATTTCGTCCAACAGATTCTCTTCCGCGGAGATAGATGCCTTCAACTTGGACCGTTTCGGGTCCGAATACCTGTGTTTCAGTCGATCGGGCGGATCTTCCGGCACGGCACTTTGGGATGTGCTGATGGTCGGATCGGGCCACTCGACCGTGATGAAATACTCCCCTTCTGGAGCGCCGTCGCCGGTGCTGTAAGAGGTCAATTCGAAAAGACCGTCTTCATTGACGACTCCCGTTGGAATCACAGGAGTTTTTGTGTCTTCCTGCGGGACGGTAGGGAACAGGCGAACAATCGCCCCCACTGCAGGCTCTCCTTGAACGGTGACATAACCCTCGGTGCGATAGGTTGGTAGCCAATCCTTGCCTGGTTTCTGATGGCTGCATCCAGGGAGAACGATAGATGCGACGATGAGGAATGCGGGACAAAATTTATCCATGGGATCTTTCGAAACCGAGGTGCGAAGCTCTCTTTGATCTGAGGCTCCACCTTAGAACTCGCCGACGACGACGGCATCGCTTTTGCCAATTAATGCGCGAAAAGTCGATTTATCCAGGTTCGCGCTCAAGAAGCGAACGGAGCCATCCGCGAGCGGAGCTTGCATCCCGCCGGTATGAAACGAATAAGCTCCACCCCAGTCGTTCGAGCAATTGATGACACAGGGACCCGATCCATAGGACGTCCCTTGGGCATTCCAGGCGCGGACCCGATCGTTTTGAGTGGAAGCCCACCAACCGCTGTAATGCTTTTGAACGACAGCAGGATAAGTGGAACTGGTGGGTGCCTTGGTTACGCCCCCTTGTGAAACCAGGATGGTCGGAAACCCCGCTCGCTCGACTAAAAGTATCGTGTTTGAAAGTCCATCAGTGATATCTTGAAACCGAGCCCCGGCACGGGTCAGGTCAAGCGTGCCAGCGCTATTGGGATTGCAGAACGCCCCGAAGACTTCCGTCGGCGTGAAAGCTGAGTCCTGAAAGCTCCGGGGAATCAGGTAGTCACTCGGAGCCGCGGTGAAGTCCGGGTTGACCACGGCAGAGGCAATCGGAAGCTGGACTTCAATGATACCTTGAATCTTTCCGCTACGGGGCGTCGTGGGGCAAACGAATGCGGGCAAGGTCGTAGAGATGACCATCTGATTAGCCGCATCTGATACGCCATTCGGCGCATTCTGATTGAACAGATTGAACAGAGGTGCCTGATCCAATTGAGGCAACAATGAGATGCTCCAGCTCATGTCCCAGTGGATCGGGGTGCGGGCCGCAAAGGTGATTCCGATATCAGGAAGCGGAAGCATGCCGAAGTTGTCCGCATAATTGTGGAAAGCGAGCGCCAACTGCTTCAGATTGTTCTTACATTGCGTGCGACGGGCCGCCTCGCGCGCTTGTTGTACGGCTGGCAGAAGCAGGGCGATCAGGACGGCAATAATTGCGATAACGACCAAAAGTTCAATTAACGTGAATCCCCGCGTCTTCTTCATGTCGTAAAAATCTCTTTCCTGTTTCGTTTCATCAAAGTTCAATTCGAGTCGCCCGTTCTTCGGAGAAATTCTGATCTCTATCTTGCAACGGGGATTTGTGGAGAGCGATTGAGGCATTGGCCGAATCGGTCTCCTGGAGCAAACTGTGTGCCGGACCGTTGGGCAGTAGCGCCAGCCGACACATCAACACCAGACGGTGAATCTGACACCAGAACCCATCGCCAAATCAGGCAATTCCGTTTTAGCAATTCCTGATTGAGGCGCGT
>NZ_DASWWZ010000379.1:0-11470 GCF_036405755.1 Schlesneria sp. | reverse complement strand
GCGACGCTCTGCTGAGTTGTGGGATCGACTTGCGAACCCGGGGTGCTCAGTAGAACCTCGCCCTTTTTCGTGACCACACGCGTGGCGAGCGGAGTCGCGACTGGCGCTAAATGATCAGCGATACCGCCTGGAGAACCAGCTGTGCAAACGTAATTACGGTTAGCCATGGAAAGCTCATGAAGATTCTGATCATTTCGTCTCATTCCTTCTGCAAAGTCACCCCGGGGTTGATGCCGCCAGTTGCTGACGTACAACAACATCCCTGTTCAGCAAGGGGTAGCAAACTTCGGTCCAATCGGCTTGGACATCGATGACATGGTTCATAGAAGTGGTGCGACGTTTGCTCCCTATTCGTGAAGGAATGACTGGACGCTGCGATGCATTCCAACGGCGATAGGGAAAGCGGCCTACCCAGGCAGCGTCTAAAGGAAGTCACTGAGTCGGCTTTTCCCAATCGGCTTGATCTGGAATGGCTTTTTGACATGAGGAGCTCGCAATGATCGCATCTACTGTTGCACGTGTTCCTGTTAATACTGCGGATGACGTAAACGAGCGTATCCGACTGATGACCGAGCAGAGTGTCGCGTCGTGTGCCGCTCGTGGCCCGGCGGCGATCGAGCAGCGGCTTGCCGAACTCGATGAGGAATGGGACGTTGAAAGGACGCTCGAAGCGAATGCCTCGATTGTGTCGCTTGTCGGATTAGCGTTAGGGGCCACGGTCGATCGACGATGGTTCTGCCTGCCCGCTGCCGTATCGGGTTTTTTGTTGCAACATGCTGTCCAGGGCTGGTGCCCTCCCTTGACCATTCTGCGGCGCCTGGGTGTGCGGACAGCGTCAGAAATCGATTATGAGCGTTACGCCCTGAAAGCCATTCGCGGTGACTTTAAGAGCGTGCCCAGCGGCGCACCGACCTCATTCCAGACTGCTCGTCACGCCTTGAATATTGCACGGCGGAATTAACGTCGTTCATGTGATTGAAGAGGGCGGATACGCCGTTCAGAAGATGTTTTGTAATCACCTCAGTAAGGGAGTCAACGCGATGGGACCTCAGCGAGAAATTCCGCCGCGGGAGCCGAATGAAATTCCCAATCCCGCCCCCGATACGTTGCCCCCACCTCTTCCTGCCGAGGTTCCGCCGCTGACGGATCCTCGGCCTCCTGCACCGATCAGCCCAGTAGAGCCGATTCCCCAAGAGCACCCTCCTGAAGAGCCGCTGGTGACCAATTAGACTCAGCAACCAGAGAACGCATTTTCGACCCCTCCGGCGATGCAGATTTCGGGCGAGTTTCATCCCCTGCGGGAATCAAAGTCACTGCCTGCAGGGAAGGTTCGTGGCTTTCTCATTGTGCCACCTGAGCGTTTCGGCTGCTCCATTCCCGTAAAACGCAGCTCGCGCAAATCACATCCTTGCTATTGTGCAAATCCGCTGAGGCCCCTTCTCCCACAGCGTTTCAGCCTCCCCGTCGAGGATGGCGAACAGCGCGGCACCGCCCGTCAAACATGTTCAAAAACTTGCATCTTGAAAAATTAAGAATTTGTAAGTATTGTTTGGCTGAGCTGACGTTCGGTGGCGATTGGATGGAAGGGGTGCTTTGTGCCCGTTTCATTGAAGGGAATTTTCCCGTCGCCTGCAAAATCCACGCTGGAAAGAGTCGGAATTATTGAATGAGTGACATCACAGTAAGAGCGGACGCGAATTCAATCAAAAAAGACTTAGTGGCCGGCGTCATCGTGTTTCTGGTGGCGTTGCCACTCTGCCTGGGCGTGGCCATGGCGTCCAATGCACCGTTGATTTCTGGCGTGCTCGCAGGAATTGTCGGTGGCGCCATCGTTGGGATTTTGAGCGGCTCACACACCAGTGTAAGCGGTCCCTCACCGGCGCTCGCGGCGGTCGTTGTTGCTCTTCTCGCCCAGCTCGGTTCCTTCGAAGCGTTGCTGCTGGCGATTCTTGTCAGCGGTGTGATACAGATCATCCTTGGTCTGCTCCGCGTGGGATTCATTGCTGCTTTTATCCCTTTTAGCGTGATTCAGGGGTTGCTTGCCGCGATTGGCGTAATTCTGATTCTGAAGCAGATTCCTCACGTGCTGGGACGGGACACAGACCCCGAAGGAGATATGTCCTTCATTCAGCCGGATGATCAGACGACCTTTTCTGAGTTGGGCGAGCTGTTCACGGGGTTCCAACCCGGCGCCGCCTTTGTCGGGTTTGTCTCGCTGCTGATCTTGAACTTCTGGCACCGCTCCAAAATCTTGCGGCGGCTGCGTATCCCCCCTCCCCTTGTTGTGGTGATGTTCGGGGTTGCTGCTGTACAGATCTTCCGCCAGATCGGTGGCACGTGGTTAATCGCGGAAAGTCATCTGGTACAGGTCCCGGTTGCTCAGACGTTTAGCGATCTGTTTCAGTTCCTCCATTCACCGGACTTTTCCCGGTGGGATCAGCTCGCCATCTACCAGGCCGGTCTGACGATCGCGATGATCACCACGCTGGAAACGCTTCTGAATATCGACGCGATTGACAAGGTCGATCCCGAACGCCGGGTATCTCCTCCAAGCCGGGAACTGCTCGCTCAGGGGGTTGGGAATGTCATCCTGGGGCTGATTGGCGGGATCCCGATTTCCTCGGTCATTGTCCGCAGTTCGGTCAATATCAACGCAGGGGCTCAAACCAAGCTGTCGGCGATCTTTCATGGCTTCTTGATGCTCTTCTGTGTCATGATGCTGCCGACGTATCTGAACATGATCCCCCTGGCCTGTCTGGCGGCGATCCTGTTGATGACAGGATTACGGCTGATCACTCTTCAGCTCATTCGCAAAATGTGGAGTGATGGGAGGTATCAGTTTATTCCCTTTGCGACCACTCTGGTCGCCATTGTACTGACCGATCTTGTCACGGGAGTTTTAATCGGTCTGGCGGTCAGCATTGGATTCATTCTCAACAGCAATTTCCGGCAACCGCTCAGACGGATTCTGGAAAAGCATCTGGGGGGTGACGTGCTGCGAATTGTGCTCGCAAATCAGGTCAGCTTCCTGAATCGAGGGGCACTTGAGAAGATTTTGCGAGACCTGCCTGAAGGGTCTCACGTATTGCTGGATGCTGAGTCCACCGACTACATCGACCCGGACGTTTTGACGCTGATCAGCGACTTCAAGGAACGAGTTGCGTCCAACAGAGGAGTCAAAGTCAGTCTGCGAGGGTTCCGGAAGAAGTACCATCTCGAAGACGACATCCAGTTTGTGGACTACTCGACTCGTCAGCTTCAGGAGGATCTGACTTCGCAGGAAGTGCTGCGGATTCTGAAGGAAGGCAACGAACGGTTTTATACCGGTCAGCGATTAACCCGTGATCTGGGCCGTCAGCTTCATGCGACGTCACAGGGGCAAAGCCCGATTGCGGTGGTGCTGAGCTGTATTGATTCTCGCGCCCCGGCCGAACTGATTCTCGATCTGGGGATTGGCGATATCTTCAGTGTGCGCATGGCCGGGCACGTAACCAGTCAAAAAGTGCTGGGGAGCTTGGAGTACGGCTGTAACGTGGCCGGTTCAAAGTTGATTCTTGTGCTGGGACACACTCGGTGTGGCGCCGTGACCGCTGCAGTCAATCTGGCTAAAGCGCGGCAGAACGCAGGGCAGGCGACCGGATGTCAGCACCTCGAATCGATTATTCATGACATTCAGTTGGCAATCGACCCGCCGACTTTCCAAGTGCTGGAACGAGTCACCGAAGAGGAGAAGCCGGCCCTCATCGAAAGTGTCGCCGTTCGGAACGTCGAACTGTGTGTGAAGCGAATTGTCGAAGAGAGTGAGACGATTCGGCGGTTGGTCGAAGAAGGCCGCGTTGCCGTGGTGGGGGCGGTGTTCGATATCACGACGGGAAAAATCGAGTTTCTTAACGATGAATTGACGGTCGACCAGCGCAGCTCCGTGGCATCACTGAGCGCCTCTCTGGCCAAGACGGGCTGATCCTGTCTTGAATGGCACCACCCGTCAGGCATGCTTCGGGGATGTTGCCCTATAGCAATACCGTGTGCGGCTGTGCTCGTAATTCTCCTCCCGCTGCTTGGAGGGGAGTAGCGTAGTGAAGGTCTCATTTCTTCACGCAATGGACGACTTACGAGCACAACTGCACACGGTCGGTGAGACGTCGATCTCGAAGAATCTGACGAGCATGCCGCAGCCGTTGACGCCTGGCACCTCGGACGGCTGCCACGAATCTCGTCGTCCGGGCTGTCTCGATTCATCAAGAACATGTCGCTCTCGAACCTTCACTGGAGCGGTTGGAACTGTCGCACGATGACTCGTGCGGTTCGAAGTCCGTCGACGGCCGCGCTGACAATTCCGCCCGCATAGCCTGCTCCTTCTCCGACCGGATACAAGCCGGCGATCTTGGGGCACTGCCGCGTTTCAAGATGTCGGTCGATACGGATTGGGGAGCTCCCCCGCATTTCGGGGCCGACCAGAATCGCGTTCTTCAGAAAGTTCCCCCGCATTTTCTTATCCAGGATCGGTAGACCGCTGCGAATGGCTTTGGCGACGACTGGTGGCAAAACCTGATCGAGCTGGCTGGGTTGGACTCCCCGCTGGTACGAGCACTCGAGCCTGGCAGAGGAATCCGGTGCGCGGCCTTTGAGAAAATCCGCAGCCGTCTGAATGGGTGCGAGGTAGTTCGATTGTCCCACTTTATAGGCGATCGCCTCGAACCGCTGCTGCAGGTGGACTCCCGCCAATGGATGAGTATGACCGAATTCCTCGGGATCGAGCGTGACCATGATTCCGCTGTTGGCGAAGGGAGTGTCATGCCGGGAGTTGCTCATGCCGTTCGAACAGAACATGTTCGGTTCGCTGATGCTGGGCATGATGATTCCGCCCGCACACATGCAGAACGTGAAGACATCTTTGGAACCCCGTGCCTGCAACGAATAGTCGGCGGCGCCCAGAATATCGAAGTATTCCGGCCTGCCATACTTGTGGTGATTAATCTGTGATTGGGGCTGCTCGATCCGCAGGCCAAGCTGAAATGCCTTCTGCATCAGCGGGACGCCCAGCTTGTGCAGCATCTGGTACGTGTCCCGGGCGCTATGTCCGATACCCAGGATGAGCTGGCTGCAAGGAATACTTCCCGAGGAAGTGCTGATTCCGACGACGCGCCCGTCACGGATGTCAATTCCTTCCAGTCGACAGCCGAACTTGTATTCGCCCCCCAGAGCCTCAATTTTTCTGCGATAGTTACGGCAGATCATGGGCAACTTGTTGCTTCCCAGGTGCGGACGATTTTCGTAGACAAGGGAGGGCCGCCCCCCGCAGTCGACGAAACTCTTCAGAACCCAGTCGACATCAGGTCCTTCCAGCCGGCAGGTCAGCTTGCCGTCGCTGAAACACCCGGCCCCCCCTTCTCCGAACAGATAGTTGTTCTCTCGATCAAATTCCTCCCCTCGGTCGAAGGCGCGTACGACGGGGACACGGTTTTTGACCGCTTCGCCTCGTTCGATGATGAGCGGGCGGTATCCTTTTAACGCCAGGTAGTAGGCGGCCAGTAGCCCCGCTGGTCCTGAGCCGACGACGACGGGCCGCTCTGAAAGTGGGTCTGAACCCGGAACCGCATCATCGAATGATTGTGGTTCGTAAGCCTGGATATCGCCGGAATTGGTACCCCGACCGGGACGGGCGACCCAGTCCGGCGGGGTCTCGACCACGATGGTGTAGACGAACTGCAGATCCCGGTGCGAGCGTGCATCCAGACTTTTCTTCAGAATTCGCCAGGCGGCGAGATCTGCAAGGCGGACCCCCAATCGGGCGGCGATGTGCTGAGGAAGTTCGGCTTCGGGGGCTGTGACGGGAAGACGCAGGTTGGATACACGGATCGGCATACGGTTCAGTCAGTTTCAGGACGGAATGAAAGATCGGATTATAGGCGATTCTACGGTCGATCGGTGGAGCGGCAGGGAGAGAATTCTCGCGGACCGTCTTCCTGTTCGCGGTTGATGCGCTGCACGAGGTTCAGGGATGCGGACTCACGGGGACCTCACCCGAGCGATCGTGCTTCAACAACCGCTCCAGTTGTTCGACCAGTCCCGGTTCGAGCACGTGTTCTATCAGATCAGCCTCGCGATCGACCCGGTTGGGAGCGATGTCTGCAAAATGGATCAGATAGAGTTCCCACAACCGATGATTCCGGACCGCACGGGCCGCAAGCCTGACGCCCGAATTGGTGAAGCGATATTGGTCGTCAGAACCGTGTCGCAGCCACCCTTCCTGAATGGCGGATTTCAGCAGTTCGTCTACCCGACCTGCGGACCAGCCACGCGCCGCAATCAGACTGTCGCGGGTGAGCGGCAGCGCTGTCAGATCCGGGCCATCCTGATTTGGATGAGTTGCCCCGGCTTCGCCAAGGGGGAACCTCCCTTCCAGTTCTTCAAAGCAGGCCCGAAGCAGGTCGAGTTGTCCCTTGCGTCGGCTGGCGGTTCGCTGGCGCCAGAACTGCCAGTAAGTGCCCCGCGCGGTTCCGAACAGCAGGCTGAGTCCGAAGGCAAGTGAGCCGACCAGCACAATGATGGGGCCAGCGGCCAATTGTTTAACGGACGCGCTCAGCAGAACGCCGATCGAAGAGCTGATCCCGCCAATCGCCCCTGCAATCAGCACCATCGGCCCCAGTCGATTACTCCAGAACCGTGCTGCCGTGGGAGGAATAATCAGCAGTGCGACTACAAGCAGCAGTCCAACACTCTGCATTCCAATCACCGTCACGCCGACCACCAGCCCTGTCAGCAGCAGGTCGAGTAATTTAACGGGCCATCCCAGTGCGGCGGCGTATTCTTCGTCAAAACTGAGGACCGCAAATTCTTTGAACAGGGCGAAACAGACGAGCAACACAATGGCGCTGGCCGCGGCAATCAGGCTCACATCGATTGCGGTCATCGACGCGGCCTTTCCGAAAATGAAGTCACTCAGGCCGGCGGCGCTTCCTGTCCTCATCCCCTGGATGATGGTGAGCAGGACGATTCCGGCACCGAAAAACAGACTGAGGACGATCCCCAGCGCGGCGTCTTCTTTGATCAGACGAGTCTTCTGAATGAGGTTCGTCACCATCACGCCTGCGGTGGCGGAAAGTGACGCCCCGAACAAGAGCCACGGCAATGATTTGCCTGCTCCGGGGGAGAATGCTTCGACGACAAGGTACGAAATGCCGATTCCCGGCAGTGCAGCATGGCTGGCGACATCACCGACCAGCGCTTTCTTGCGCAGGAGCATAAAAGCGCCGACGACACCGCTGCACATTCCCAGCAGAAATGTCCCCAGCAGGACGATTCGGGTGTTATACGACATTTTGAATGACTACTCTTAATCGCAGAAAACGATCGCAGGAAACGCGTTTATCCCGGTGGACTTTGCCCAGCTCGTTCCTGATACGAAGGCCGACTGAGTTGCGTTTGTTCGTCGTTCTATCAAACGCTGACCGCGACGAAAAACAGAAGTGCTCTCAAAGCCGTGATGGGGCCGTTATCCGGACCGAATTCTAGCCAAGTTGAAGCGAACTTGCTGATGGGGACAGGAAAAATTACTCCCCAGGGTTTTGCCGGATTCTCACTCCGAAGTCTACCGATGTGTGTCCCGGCGCGTGTCTAACCAGAATCGCTGCGTCCAAATCAGGAAACATTGCTGCGTGGGTGTCGTTGCACGAGTCGGTTACTTCGGGCGCCGTTTGCGCAACGTCGAAGGGCCTTTCGCACCCCTAACTCCGTTCCAATTCCCGCAGAAAAGGGAAGGATCCTGCCGCTGCGAAACCGTTCGCGGTGCTGACGAATCGTTCAATCGTTCATCGGGAACGACAGGCTTGACTTCACCTTGAGCAAGCCGGATGATCAACTGGAGTGCAAACATCTTAAGTCGTGATGATGCCCATGATCATCCAGAGCGACGGCAATCGGACAGGGAACTGACTATGTCAATGGGTCAAAGGCGAATTGATATCGAAGAAGTTAATGATGTTACCGTCGCCAAGTTCGTGGATAAGAAGATTCTTGATGAAGCCAACATTCAGGCGATCGGAAACAACTTATTCGCCCTGATCGACGAAGACGGTCGCCGCAAGATCGTGCTGGACTTCAGCCTGGTCGAGTACCTGTCGAGTGCCGCGCTGGGAAAACTGATCACAATGGACAAGAAGGCCAAAGCCGCCAAGTCGAAACTCCGACTTTGCAGCATCCGGCCAGAGATCTACGAAGTCTTCGAGATCACTCGACTCAACAAAATCTTCGATATCAAAGCGACGCAAGAAGAAGCTCTCGAAGGTTTCTAAGCTGTGATGCAAAATAGCGATCAGTTCGAGGTTGTGATCCAGAGCGATTACGAATCGGGGCAATCGATCGTCGAGCGCATCATGGAGGTTGTCAGCCAGACGGGATTCTCGACTCGGGATCAGTTCGGTATCCGACTGGCCGTGGACGAAGCGGTGACTAATGCGATCAAGCATGGGAACCAGCTTAGCCCCGAAAAGAAAGTTCGGATCGATTTCCGAAAAAGCGATGCCGGGGTGCGCATCGAGATCGAGGACGAAGGGGACGGGTTTCGGCCCGAAGACGTTCCCGACTGTACCGCCGATGAAAATCTCGAGCGCCCCACTGGTCGCGGCCTGATGCTGATGCGGGAATTCATGACACGCATTGAATACAGCGAAAAAGGCAACAGGGTCGTGCTCGAGAAACTGCACGGTTCTTGACGAATTACCATGGCCAGACGTGTTCGAACCACTCGCCGCCTGGAAGTGTGGCTCAAAGACACCTCGGTGGCGTTGTTTGTCCTGAATGCACACCGGCGATTAGTCTTCTTCAATACGGGTTGCGAGCGTCTGACGGGGTGGGTCCCCTCCGCCGTTCTCGGGCAGGTTTGCGAGTTCGTCTCGGAGGCCGACCCGCACTCGGCTGCTGCTCTTCTGGCGTCACTGGCCCCCCCTGCCAATGTCTGGCGAGGCGAAACAGTGACTGTGCCCGCCGTCGTGGCACATCGTGAACACGATCCGGTCACCAGCCAGATCCATTTCTTTCCTCTGACAGATACCGAGAACAAGGTTCAGGCCGCGCTGGGGATTATCCAATCTGCAGCAACCCCTTCTGCAGCGAGTTCGGTTTCCACGACGCAGCGCTTGCACGTGGAATTGGCCCTGTTGAGAAATTCGTTGCGAAAGAACGTCGGGGTGGGGGCGCTGATCGGACAATGTGCGGGGATGCGACGCGTCTTCGATCAACTGCAATTGGCAGAGCGTTCCTCCTTACCGCTGCTGTTTGTCGGTGAGACAGGATCCGGTCGCGAACATATGGCTCGCGTCATTCATGCGGCGGGAGAGCGAAGTGACGACCTGTTCGTCCCCCTGGACTGCCGAAGGATGCCTGCTGAACTCCTCGAGTCGACGTTTAAGCGGATTCTCGACTCGCATGCCGGCGCAGGGTTTCTGCCGGGGACCCTTTATCTCAACCAGATCGACACGCTGTCCCGCGATCTGCAGTACAGCGTTTTGAGACTGATCCAGTCTGACAATCCATCCGCACCACGGGTCATGGCCGCCGCGTCCAAGCCACTCGAACCACTCATCGAATCCGAGCATTATCTCGAAGAGTTTGTGTATGCTCTGACACCGATGGTCATCACGGTTCCACCCTTGCGCAGTCGTGAGAACGATATGGAGTTGCTGGCGCAATACTTCCTGGAGGAATGCAATCGGAACGAACCCCAGCAGGTGACGGAGATCGACGAAGAGGTCTGGGAGAGGTTTCGGCGATACAACTGGCCGGGGAATGTGGGCGAACTTCGCACCGTTGTCTGGGAGGCACGCAAGACATGCGCTGGCTTCAAGATCGAATCGGCTGACTTGCCATTTCGATTTCGGGCCGGAGTCAGCGGGCAGGCGATCGGTCCGCGGCAGCCGACTCGTGTCGAGCCGTTAGACCCTCTGTTGATGAGGGTCGAGCGTGAGCAAATTGAATTGGCGTTGAAGACGGCCCGCGACAATAAGGCGAAAGCAGCAGAGCTTCTGGGGATCACTCGCCCCCGACTCTATCGTCGAATGGAAGTATTAGGAATCGTCGATGCGGATTCCGCAGCTTCCGATAACACGACGTCTGTCGGCACCAGCGAGATCCCCACCGCGGCAATCCCGGAAACCTTCGAAGACACGGGGCCTGTTGAACCCCTCGAGAACGGTCTCTGACGAGATCTCGATCGAGCCGCCGGAATCGAATCGATGCACATGCCCTACCTCAGGTGATGCTCATTTGCTCGATTGCTTGATCAGGCAGCGATCGATTCCGATGGTTTCTCGACCCAGCTCAGAATGACGTCGGCAGTACGGCGAGTTGCACCTGTGGTGTGGACTCGGCTTCGGAGTGATTCGAGTTCCTTCGTGGCGTCAGCGAGCGCGGTGGGATCGCTGAGCCACAGACTGGCGGAATCCACAACCTTTGCGATGACGGGTTTCGGGTCACCAACGCTGAAGTGCTCGGGCATAATCTTTCGGCCTGCGATCAGATTGGGCAGCGACCAGTACTTGCAAGTAATGACGACGCACCCGACCACGTAGGTCAGCCAGCTCGACCGGTACATCGCGACAAACGGTGTTCGTCTTGCCAGCATTTCAAGGCTGACTGACCCTGACACCATCACGGCACAATCGGCGATTTCGATAATTTCTGGCGTCTTGCCCACGAAAAACGACAGAGGAAGCGGTTGTTCCAGCTTTTGATACTGTTCAACACAGTAGCGCCGCTGCGAGTCTTTGTAGTTGGCAACCAGGAAATTGACATCGGGGAATTTAGCATGCAACTGCTGGATCGTGCTGAGCAGAAGCGGCCAGCAGCGAAGCACTTCCTGCCGCCGGGAACCCGGCAGGATCGCCACCGTGCGGTTGTCAGTGGAGGACCATTCCCGGCAGAAGACCTGATCCAATTGGCGTTCGGCAACCTCATCGAAGAACGGGTGACCGACATACATGACCGGGATACCCCTCTCGGCGTACCACTCTGTTTCAAACGTCAGGCCCGAAAGGACAAGGTCGACGTATTTGCGGACGCGACGGATTCGCCACGAACCCCAGGCCCAAAGTTGGGGGGGCATGTAGTATATGACAGGAATCCCGGCTGCTTTGGCTTTACGGGCGATCCACCAGTTGAAACCAGGGAAGTCGACAAGCACAACGACGTCAGGTTTGTGACGGGCAAAATACTGTTCTGCCTGTTTGACGAGTTTATAGAACTTCCAGATCAGCGGAAGGACAGCCACGATACCCATGACGGCCATCGATGTTAACGGAAACAGCAGGTGACACCCTGCTTCTTCCATCGCGGAACCACCAAATCCTGAAATTCGAAGGCCCGGTCGCCGCCGTTGCAATTCCTTGATCAGGTGTGCGGCATGTTGGTCGCCGCTCGGCTCACCGACAGAAAAGAAGATATGCATGGGCTGAATTCGTCATTCTGGAGAGTC
>NZ_DASWWZ010000378.1:0-12830 GCF_036405755.1 Schlesneria sp. | reverse complement strand
TGGAGAGTTGAGAATCAAGAATTGTCGAATGATGCGGACTGTTTGTTATTGATTTGAGTCACCGTGTATTGTTCGATCGACTGACGTCTTTCGAACCACGTGTGTCTCTGGCGCAATTGACCAATATCCTTTAGAAAGGAGGTGATCCAGCCGCAGGTTCCCCTACGGCTACCTTGTTACGACTTAGTCCCAATCACGGAGTTCATCTTCGGCACCTGTGTCCTTGCGGTTCACGCAGCGACTTCGGATGCCCCCCGCTTTCGTGGCTTGACGGGCGGTGTGTACAAGGCTCAGGAACACATTCACCGCAGCAATGCTGATCTGCGATTACTAGCGATTCCAGCTTCATGCAGGCGAGTTGCAGCCTGCAATCCGAACTGAGGGACGCTTTTTGCGATTAGCTTGCCTTCGCAGGCTTGCAGCGCTTTGTACGCCCCATTGTAGCACGTGTGCAGCCCTGGGCATAAAGGCCATGAGGACTTGACGTCATCCCCGCCTTCCTCCGGTTTGACACCGGCAGTCTCCTTAGAGTCCCCACCATAACGTGCTGGCAACTAAGGATAAGGGTTTCGCTCGTTTAGCGACTTAACGCGACATCTCACGACACGAGCTGACGACAGCCATGCAGCACCTGTGCATGTTCCGCTCTTGCGAGTGTGGCCCGACTTTCATCAGGTTGATCCATGCATGTCAAACCCAGGATAAGGTTCTTCGCGTTGCCTCGAATTAAGCCACATGCTCCACCGCTTGTGTGAGCCCCCGTCAATTCCTTTGAGTTTCAGCCTTGCGACCATACTCCCCAGGCGGAACACTTAACGCTTTCGCTACGAGAACGAAGGCCGAAGCCCCCGTCCTCCAGTGTTCAGTGTTTACGGCTAGGATTACCGGGGTATCTAATCCCGTTCACTCCCCTAGCTTTCGTGCCTCAGCGTCAGAAAAGGCCCAGTGTGCCGCTTTCGCTGCTGGCGTTCCTTCCGATCTCTACACATTTCACCGCTCCACCGGAAGTTCCACACACCCCTACCTCACTCAAGTCATCCAGTCTCAGGCGCAGTTTTCCGGTTGAGCCGGAAGATTTCACACCTGACTTAGATAACCGCCTACGCACCCTTTAAGCCCAGTGATTCCGAATAACGTTCGCACAGTTCGTATTACCGCGGCTGCTGGCACGAACTTAGCCCGTGCTTCCTCTGAGGCTCTGTCAAATACAAGAGATAGCTCTCGTATACTTCATCCCCTCTGACAGCGGTTTACAATCCGAAGACCTTCATCCCGCACGCGGCGTCGCTCGGTCAGACTTTCGTCCATTGCCGAAGATTCTCGACTGCAGCCACCCGTAGGTGTCTGGCCAGTGTCTCAGTGCCAGTGGTGGGGGCCATGCTCTCACACCCCCTAAGCGTCAAAGCCTTGGTGAGCCGTTACCTCACCAACTAGCTGATACTGCGTAAGCCGCTCCCCAGGTGGAATCACACCCATTGCTTCTCAACCATCACGACCGAGAAGATTATCGAGTATTACCCACAGTTTCCCGTGGCTATCCTCGCCCTGGGGGTACGTCACCTACGTGATCCTACCCCGTTCGCCGGTGTCCCCCTTGCGGGTTCTCCCTCGACTTGCATGCCTAATCCACGCCGCCAACGTTCATTCTGAGCCAGGATCAAACCCTTTGAGTATTGTTTTCAGAAACGCGACAACTTAACTTACGTTTTGTCGTCACGAAAATGTTAACTTGGGTTTGTCCGCTGGCCACACGTTGACTGATCATGTGAAAGTCTTTCGACTTTCCTGATCGTATTGTCACAAGCCTTAAAAGACTTGTTAGACAAGGTCTTCATACGGCCAGCAACCACATCATACGAACAAAACTGATTCTCAAAATCTCTCCAACCATGTTTTCAAAGATCAGTTCCCGTCGCGACTTGCGTTGCTGCGGGAGGGAGATTGTATGTATCGGCGATCTGACCGTCAACCTTCAGGCCCTTCTTTTTTTCACAAAGTTTTTGTTTCCCGGTTCGGCCCGAAACGAGGTCGTTTTGGGTAGGGTGCGAAAGATAGAACCCAGAAGAGGAGTTGCCACTTTGGGAAAGAAGGAGGTCTTCCTGAAGGCCCGATTGCCGCCGCCGCCAAACTGAGGCGCCGAACCGCCAGGCAAACTGATCTCGGCACATTCCGCCGGTTGAATTACGATGGCTACCGTCTTCTCTATATAGAGTGCTGGGAAGGCGCTGTTGTCACACGGGGGCCGCCCCCGCGTGAAGATCGTCCATCATGAACGACAAGGCCAGGAGGGCGCGAATGTCGAATCAGCGGCTGCGAATGTATTTGTCTTTGTTGGGATTTGCTTTCGGCCTCTCGGGCGTTGCCGCTGCGGACGAGACGACGTTCCAACTCGTCTATCACTTTAAGCCCGGCCAGTTCTTCCACTACGAGCAGTCTGACCGGGCGGAGCTGACGACGCAGTCGGGATCGAACCAGGCGCTCGCCATCCAGCAGACTCAGACCTTCCGATCGTTTCGGGTGATTTCCGTTGACGACGATGGCAGTGCCGTAATCGAGCCCGTCGTGGAAAGTGTCAGAATGGCGTCCCAAACAGGGGAATCGGGCGTTGTGGGCTATGACAGCACAAAAGATGAAGTCATTCCCAAAGGGTTTGAAAGCCTCGCCGGAACCGTTGGGCGGCCTCTTGCCCGTTTTCAGGTTTCTGCCAACGGTCGACTCAACAAGGTGACGCTGCTGGTCAACGACGTCCCCAAGAAATTTGCTGAGGCCGCCGAGAAAACCGACCCCGCCATCAACTGTCTGGTCGTCTTCCCGGAAAAGGCCGTCAAAATTGGCGAAAAGTGGAGCGAGAAATCAGACACCCCCGTGTCGGTGGGCAACAATCTAACCCAGGACCTGGGACTGATTCGTGTCTACGAACTCGCGAAAGTCGAGAACGATATCGCAACGATTCGCTTTCGAACCAGCCTGCGTGTCCCCATGCATGATCCGGACATTCTTCGGCAGATTGTTCAGCAGACCCCGTCAGGAACAATCGAGTTCGATTTGAAGGAGGGGAAAATCCTTTCGCGTTCTCTCAAAATCGACGAAAAGGTGATCGGCGCCTTCGGCCCCCAAACCTTGCTGCAGGCCCAGGGCGAAATGCTGGAGAAACTCGTTCCCGCAAGAACCCCGGCCAAAGTCGGAGCCAAACCGGTCAGCGCGAAAGCAAACTGACCTGCCCTGCTTAATCAACCCCCTCTGCCGATGATCGAGAATTCCAGCCCCTGCAGCGAATCCAAAACCGAAATACCTCAGGGAAGTGTGGCATCGCGGCCGATGGAAAACGGGACTAAGTGGAGGCAGAGATGGTGTCTGGTGCCGAACGAAATATTGGCCGATGAAGTCATGCTGTGCAGTCTTGCCGCGACGACGTATTCTGTTATTATCTCTCCTCCCTAACCCGGCCGCCGTAGCTCAGCTGGCAGAGCGATGCTTTCGTAAAGCATAGGTCCTCGGTTCGAATCCGAGCGGTGGCTCTTGGTCAGATTCATCTGGCCTTGACCGAGTCAGGGGCGATTAGCTCAGCTGGTTAGAGCGCCATGCTTACACCGTGGATGTCGGGGGTTCGAATCCCTCATCGCCCATCACTCGAAACCCTTGGAGTTGCTTGCAAACAAGCCGAACTCCAAGGGTTTTTTCGTTGATCTGGGCAGAGGGGACGCCCCGACGCGCCACAAGCCTTTATCGCTTCTCTGTGCAGAGGAAAACCTTGCAGCAGGTGACGGATTCGTCGGCCTGGCTCGGTTCTCCTATCACAACGCAATTTGACCATTGACGTTATGTCGTCGAAGCGCAGTGGTGGGCCGCTCACTCGCTCAGTAGATCGTGAGAAACGTCAGTATTCCAGCGGTAAGGCCGTCGCTTCTGCCAGGGATTCACCGATCGACAGTAACCATCGCTCGCCCACGGATTCCAGAATCACATCATCGTCCAGGATATCGACCACCGAACCTGTGAAGTGGCCGATCTCGAACTGACTTCCTCGTCTGAGTTTCACCAGTTTGTCTTCAGAGCGAAGCGTAAACCAGACTTCCAGTTCCTCCCCGTCTTGCGCGATCGCAGTCAGGAAAGCCTGTCGGGAAACGTCAGACTCTCCGCCAGCCCCGAACAGATTCCTCTGCGCGATAATGGCGTAGTCCGAAAGCTGAGGATACGCCAGTTTGTTGGACGCGACTTGCGAGAGCTGGTTCTTGTTTTCCGCCCCGGGAAGCACGAGGGCATCAATCGCCAGCGAGATATCGACACCTCCCCCTTTGCCCATGGGGGTCAGATTGAGCGATTGAATCTTGTGAAGGTGTCCCGCCTGATAAAAGTCGAACAGAAAGTTGACGAGCTGGTGCAGAGTTCCTTTTCCTCGCACGGAGAAGGCCAGCGAGTCGTAGAATCCCTTTCGACTTGTCGCCGGTCCGGAATCAACGTGGGCGGACTGAAACTTCGATTTCTCGACCAGATCCAGCAACCAGGTGCGATACAGTGAACGGGCAATTTCCGTGTCGCTGGGGAGCGAAGCCTTTTCCCACGTCGCCAACTTGACCGCAGCTTCCTTCGCTGCAGCCAGCTCCTTCTTCTTTCCTTTGATCTTCTTTTCGAGTTGCTCTTTGCGAGACTGCCGTTGCTCCAACGGGGCGTCGACGTAGTTCTTCAATACGTAATCCCCTCCCATGAAGAGGACGATCGCGCCGAGAACAAAATACATCAATCTCTTTCGAAGGTCGTTCATGATTTGCGGCCCTCGCTCGCGCCAGCAGGGGATGTTTCGGGAGCATTCTCCCGTTTTGCAGACTTCTTGTTGTTGGTGGCTTCGGCCGGGGCAGCCGGACCAGTCGTCTCGGCGCCCCCGTCACTTTCTGGAGCGGGAGATTTGGGATTAGCCGACTTTCGAGTTTCGGTTTTCTTGCCTGCCCCATTCTTGCGAGAACTTTTGCCTGTTCCCTTAGGAGCATCGTCATCGGGTTCGGCCGTCGATTTTGGTTTGACGGCGGACAGACTCAGCAGTGATTCAAAGTTCCAGGTGTATGATTTATCCTGAACTCGCTCGTCCACGCGCGGGGTCTGAATCTCGTGCCGTGCGTCTCTCAGTGTGGCTTCCATTCGGGTCACCACACCCGGCTCTCGCACCAGTCCCTGAAATGCGACATTCGCCTTTCCGCCGCGTGCGGGGGACATGGTCAGTCGCTGCAAGACAATATCCTGCCCCGAAGGGAATCGAGATGACAAGTCTCGTAGCTCGTCGAGCCAGACAATGCTGTTGGTATTCCATTCGTCGAGTGCGGCGATCACCTTTTTCTTCTCGGTGGTCTTCTTCACCAGTTTTTCCAGGTCCGAGAGTTCTTCCTGCAGCCGATGGTTTTCCGCGTCGGCACTCGCAATCAAATCCCACTGGTAATATCCAGCGACAGCCAGCATCAATCCGACCACCGTCCCCAGGACGGCGTACCTCTGAAGTTGATTTTTCGCTTTCGGAGGCCGGCGCGGATGCAGAAAGTCGATCGCGTGAGTACCACCTTTTGCTTCGTTAACCAACATCCCCAGAAGCGGAACCAGACGCCCGGAGGTCAGTGGCTTCCAGTCTTTTCCTGGAAGAAATCCCGAAAGAGGGTCGTAGAGTTCGACGTTCGTGGTTGCTCCCTGGGAAACCCGCTCCCGCACTCGCTCGTAATCGGATGACGTTCCGAGCAGGTAGATCGTATCGATCGTGCGGGCTGCCGAGCCTTCGGGCGGTGCAACGAGCAGTGTCCGGCGAATCTCGTGAACCAGTCGGGTCTCAGCAGACTCGTTCCCCAGCTTTCCTGGTAAGCGCACACTGCGGAAAAACAGGGGTCGCTGTGAGTCGACAACGATCAGATCGACATCATCATCGATGACATTCACGAGCAGGGCAAAACCGGACTCAAGGGGATTGTGCTTCAGGAATAATGAGGCTGTCTCGTAGGGGCGGACGAGCAGTCTGTCCGGGGTCACTGAAGCGGCCGAACAGACCGCATTGATTCTGGTAAGTTCCTGAGACGCAAGCGCGGCGGCAGTGATTTGGCGTGGTTCGGTGACGGCGCCGGGATGGGGGACAAAATCAATGACCGCACCTTCCGCCGCCCCGGCCGACTGCGATGTCACCTGATTGATGACCAGTTCCGGCAGTTCCGCGTCTGATGCTGGGGGAAGGGTCAGCTCGAACAATTCGACCGCGGATCGATCCACCCCCACCAGGACTTTCGCGCCACTCCGCTTGTACTTCCCTAAAGCTCCCTGTAGGGCTTTACCGACGTCCTCGTTCGAAAGAACGGAATTGTCAGCGGGACGAGGAAGTTCAACGGCCTCTGCGGATTCGACCGTAATGCGATCGCCTGCAGCGGTTGCGATAACGAAACAGAGTTCCCGTTCGCTGCAATCAATTGCCAAAAGGCGTTGCATTGAATGCTCCCGTCTGCGTGTTTGAAATGCCTCCTGGGGTGTCGATCACGTCCCAGGGGTATCCTCGACCAAGCACCTGCAGGTCTTTCCAGTATTTTCGTCTGACGGGGCGACGACTGGCATCCAGCACAAGTTCTACCCGTTGTGACAGTCGCGACGCCTCGGAAAATGCGATCAACTGCGTCCGGTAGACATCCCCCCCCACGGTGATGTAGGGAACAAGTTGCCTCATCGTGGGCAGATCCGTCAGCCCTTCGGTAAACGGCCAGCAAGGGTGCAGGTCGTGCGAGGGACTCTTCTGTGTCGACGAATTGCGCGACGTCACGATCTGATCAGCCAAGTCTTTTTCCATTCCCGGAATCGCCTGCAGAACTTCTGCCGGAGCCAGATTGATATTGATCAACCCCTTGAGTACCGGCTCAGGTAATACGGTCACACTATCCCACACTTTCCCGAGGCTTTCATCCAGCTTTTCTGCCTCACTTGAGAGAGGACTCTCGACCGAGCCGGCGACTCCTCCTGGGACCGCGACACTCACCCGAGTTTGAATCAGATCAACGAGCGAAATTATCGGGAAACGCGCTGGAATACGGAAGTCGACGCGGACTGACCGTAATTCGATGGGTCGCCCTCCTGCGGGACCCGGTCCATTCTGGCGGTACAGCACGACAAAACTGGCGAACTCGGGATCGACGGCGCTCGACAACTGGCGATGCAACTGACTGAGGTCGAACTGGTTCAAGTTGACTCGCGGTTGACCTGAAGACGAGAAATTCCGTTCGTCGCTGCACAAAGTCAGCAGTTCCACCCAGGGGATGTGCTTCCCACCCGACACATCTTGTTGTACGGGATCCAGCCCCGCGGCCTGTTCATCGAGATCGATGCGGTGGTTCTGGTTGGTATCGCTTCCGTAGAGCAGCGAACGTGTCACTCCTTTAACGAGCAGCAATTCTTCCAGTGACAGGGGAATACCGTTGCGAGCGGAGTAGGGAGGCGTCAGCGACGAATAATAGTCCCCTTCGGCCCCTGCCGACCGGGGCATCGAGTCGCTGTCCATCCAGTCCAGCAATGCCTCGGCGATGGCTTCGGTCATTCCGGGAAGTGTCATCAACGATTGACGCCCTTGTCCGGGCATCTCCGTTTCCCATTGCAGGACTTTTCTCAAATCCAGCTTCCCTGATTCGCGAAGCAGACCGTATTGCCACTTCGTTCCCGTTCCGTCGTCGTAGTGGGGAGCCATGGCGGTGAAACGTACACGGGAGTTGGGTCTCGCTTCATCCGAAACGACAACGCCCCGCATCAGCTCCTGCTCGACGAGATCTGTATCGGGAGTCACTTCGGGATTGGGCGGAAGTGAGAGATAAAGTTTCAGAAACTCCTCTGCAGAGGCGAGAGCATTTTCCATCTGCATCTGCTCACCGCGCAGATGAACGACTTTGTTTTCGTGTGAGATCGACGCGACAAAACCGAATCCGGCCAGACTCACCATCACGATAACGACCATGACGACAACAAGCACAATTCCGTTGCGCCGAGCTGTCACCAAGTTGACAGGGTTCGAAACGGGCCTTCCGCCTGAATCAGACTTCACATCCCTCATTACGGTCGACTCCTTGCGGGAGGCGAGACGGCTGGTGTCCCGGCGACTTCCGGTACCATCGGCTGCCCTAAATGATTTCCGGAGGGGTCAGCCTGATCGGCGGGGGTGGCGGCGAAGGGAAGATGGATGAGTTGCCGGTAAACGGCTCCCGGAGCCGATGACCAGCTCGAGGAAACGCCTTCTTCAGTCGAAGAGGCCCCATCCTCACTTTCCGCATCCTCCGCAGCCATCGAAGTCGTGCCGGCAGAGTCACCAGTCGTGCTGACTTTCAACAGGACTTCGACGAGCACCGGAAGACTTCCGCGTTCTTCACTGTCCCACTCGAAATCCCAATCCAGTCCGTCGAAATAGCGAAACTCGATACCGATCACCTGCGGGAGGTGGTGCACATCACGACCGCGTTCAAAGGCAAGCGCGTCCTCGGCATTCCAATCGGGCAAGTCGGACACCTCAGCCGAAGGGACCGAAGAGCTGAGCGCGTGGATTCCCGCCCAGGTTTCCCAAGACCATTCCCGACGAACAAGTCCCGGGGGATGTTGCGCTTCATTTGTCGTGGCGGCCTCCGTCGGTAGAGCGAAAGAGTACTGGATCGTCCTCAATTCGGTGGCAAACGAAGCTCGCGGTTGCCCCGGAAGCGGTAGAACTTCCGTGAGATCAGTTGGTCCCTGAGTCTGTGCCGGATCTGCCTGCAGGATCATCAGGCGTAGCGACCGGCTCGTGCCGAGTAGACCGAATTTCGGAATGAGCTGCTCTGCCGAAGGGTCTCCTCCGACAGCGTTCGACGGTGAAGAATTGCTGTTTCGAAAGCTGTCGCGTGACGGAAGAACCGGACCGTTGGCCGAGTTCCTCTGGCCTGACAAGGAAGAGCCCGCCAGTTCATTCCGCCCCTGCGGGCGACCTGGCACTCCCGGCGATTCACCGCCCAACCCGCCAGCACCGCGAGAGCGAGCCGCACCAGGTCCGGCATCTCTTCCCGCATCTGGCGAACCAGAATTGCGGGACATCGAGCGTTGGCCGTTAAAGTCACGGTCAGCGGAGTTTTCCTGAAGTGCACCGGGCCGGGTTCCTCCGAAGCGTCCTCGGGCAGAGGAATCCGGCGCTGCCGCTCCTGACATGGCTGGGTCGAACGAGGATTCTGATCCACCATTAAAGAGGGGAATTAATGGCCCCGAAGAGAAGTCGCCATCATCGTCGGAATTCATGACGATCTGCGAAAGATCCTTCGCCAGTTGAGCCGTGACTCCGCGAACAATCTGAGTCTCTTCAATCTTCTTCCTGCCGGTCGCGAACATCCTCAGGTAAATATCCGAGAGACTCCACAACGCGATCAGTACGACGGATGCCAGAAGCGAAGTGAGGAGCACTTCCAGCAGGGTAAAACCGGCGCGCACCTCGCCTTCGTCATTCCCTGTGTGAGAACGAGACAACCTCACGGTGCCACCTGACGTGGCGATGTGCGCGAAGAGGGACCGGAACTGGCCCCAGAAGATGGGGAAAGAGCTTGCCGTCCCGTGAACGGTAAGGGCGAGGTATCGCTATTTGACTGAGACCCAGTCCCTGCTGTGCCGGTCAGGTTATCCGGATCGGCAAGGTCGTCAGGCACCCAGCGAACTAATGTGAACCGGATGGGGCGGGCAATGGTCTCTGTTCCCTGAAAGACAGTGACAGAAACGGACAAAAGTCGTGGCAGGTGGCTGAGAGGCTCGACATCCACAGAGTAGAACCACCCCGGATCATCTTCGAGTTCAGCCGATTCGATCGATTTGACCGGCTCAATCCCCGCCAGGATTTCGTCGATTTTCGCCTGACAGAGCAGTTGGGCGATGTTGAGGTCATACGCGGCATGAGCCTGCTTGCGACCGATTGTCGCAAGCTCGATCAGTGCGATGGAACTGCCCAGCAGAATGCTCGTTGCGAGCAGGACTTCCATCAACGAAAAGCCGCGTCGGGACGTCGACATTATCTCAATTCCTGTCGCCGCGTTTCTCCAATTTTGGCCGCGCCCGTCAGACCGCTCAACTTCACATCCAGGCGGAAATCAGGTTCACCGCGCAGCTCGACGACAGCGTTTGTCGTTCCCCCGTTGGGATAGAAAATTGCGAGATCAATCCATTCGATCCCTTCACTTTCGACAGAAGTGTTGCCGATTTCCGGCAGGCTCTCATCCGTATCAACCGCGACTTCGAATCGTATCCCTTCGGGAAGCTCTCGTTCTTCCAATAGAAGGTCGGTCGATTCGTTGAGCGGAGATCGTTCAGCCCCGTCGAGCGATGCCTCACTCGCGGACAACTCGACGTCCGGCAGGCCACCTGCTTGAGCATCGTCAAGCGACATTGGCTTCACCTGGAATTTTCCCGTGTGCAACTGAAAGCGAAAGACCTGCGCTTCACCTGACTGCATGGCTTTCAAGCGGGCTTTCGACAGTGCCGCAGAGACTTCCTGCGCCGCCGATTGCAGACGCAGTTTATCCATTGGCGACTTCAGCATCGGCCACGATAAAGCAGCCATGCTCGCCAGGACGGACATCACGACGACCATTTCCATCATCGAATGACCGCGGCGCCGGGAATGTTGTTGAGTGGACTTCATCATCAAGCTCCATCCTTTGCTTCAGCGTCCCAGCTCACGATGTCGTCTTCTGTGTCTTCCTGGCCATCAGGGCCAAGCGACCAGATTTCCGGTTCTTTTCGTTTGCCGTGTGTCGGAGGGAACTGGTACTGATAGTCACGCCCCCAGGGATCCTTGGGAATCTGCGACTTCTTGAGGTAGGGGCCGTCCCAGCTTGACTTGGTCTCTTCATCTTTCGATGGGTCTTCGATCAGTGCGGCCAGCCCAATTTCGGTATCGGGATACTCACGCATATCGACGACGTAATGTTCCAGAGCGGACATCAGCATGCCGATCTGGGTTTTTGCGCCGTTGACGTCCGCCTTCTGCTTACTACCCAGAATTCGGGGTCCGACCATCGAAATGAGCAGCACCAGAATGGCCAGCACGACCAGCATTTCAACCAGCGTAAAGCCAGCTCGTCCTGGCTGCTGACTTCTCTTACTTTTCACCATCACAACCTCCATCTAGAAAAAGCAGTATCCGGGGGATTAACCCATTGTTGAGCTCATCTCGAACACGGGCAGCAGCAGGGCTGTAAGAACAAACAGCACGACCGTCCCCATGACGAGCAACATGGTCGGCTCCAGTAGCCGGACCATAATGTTCAGTTGACGACCGATCTTCCGATCTATCCCATCAGCGACGTTGATCAGCACCTTTTCGAGGTTGTTCGATTCCTCGGCGATGCTGATCATGGCCATGATCGGCTTTGGAAAGAGTCCACATTCCCGCAGCGGACGCGACAGGGTCTCACCGGACGAAATGTTCTTGGCAGAGTCATTGATTGCTTGTGCCAGTACCCGGTTACCAGTGGCATCGCTGCTGATTTCCAAGGCTCGCAGCAGCGGAACTCCATTTTTCAGCAGTGTCCCCAGCACGCGGCAGAAGCGGGACAGGGCCGTTGACAGGAAGATGGGACCGATCGCGGGCAACTTGATTTTGTATCGATCGATCACCAGCCGGGCGGCGTCTGTCTGCAGTCGCTTGCGTAACCAGTAAAACAGAGCGACGGCCCCCGCGGCGAGAAACAGCCCGTAGTTACCGAGGAAATCACTGATCCAGAGGAGTGCCACTGTTGGTCCCGGCAAGCCGCCCCCCTTTTCCAATTGGGCGAACAGCTCAGCAAACTTCGGCACGAAAAACACAATCAGGACGACGGTCACGACCGTTCCGGCCGCGGCGAGAAACGCCGGGTAGGCCATCGCCCCGACGACTTGCCCTTTCATCTCTTCCTGCATTTCCAGGAAGTCAGCGGTTCGCTTCAGGGCGTCTTCGAGAAAGGCTCCTTCCGATCCGGCCCGAACCATGCTGATGGCGAGTTCGCCGAAGATCTCGGGGTGCCGGGCCAGCGCCTGATCGAATGGAACCCCTTCGGCAACCTTGTCTCGAACGTCTGTGAGGACTTCAGCGAGGATCGGATGTGACGCCTGTTCGACAAGTACGTCCAGTGCCGCCATCAGCGAGACGCCATTCTGCAGCAGGTCAGCCAGTTGCGTCAGATTGTTGGCCAGCAGTTCCGCCTTGATCCGCTTGGCTTTGGGCAGTAACCGGAGCGGTTCTCTGGCCGCCTCGACACGAACCGGAAAGAGCGCGCGTTCCTTCAGCAGCGAGAACACATCTCGCTTGCTTCCGGCGGTGATGACGCCCGAGATATCTTTTCCCGAGGCGTTCCGCGCGACGTATGCAAATTCCGGCATGGTCAGTTACCCAGTTACGTTTTCAGTCGTCAATCTGCTTTCGTGGCTCGAAGAACTTCTGCAATCGTGGTTTGCCCTCGCTTGACCCGCTGCCAGCCATCCTGCCGCAAGGTCCGCATTCCCGCCTTGACGGCACACTGCTTGATACGACTTGATGAAGCCCCCTCAGCGACCAGCTGACGGAGTTCGTCGTTCGCTTCCAGAAACTCGTAAATGCCGATTCGCCCGGAATACCCAGTTCCGCGGCAACTCCGACAGCCGACGTTCGTGTAGATCGGCGCGCTTTCGGTGACATCATCCATCGTGAAGTCTGCGGGAATCTCTTCCGGTGCGGGGGTATAAGGAACGCGGCAGGATTTACAGAGCGTTCGCACCAGGCGCTGGGCCATCACCCCTTCGATGGTGGAACTGACAAGGAACGGCTCAACCCCCATATCCACCAGTCGCATGAAGGCCCCGGCGGCATCGTTCGT
>NZ_DASWWZ010000377.1:0-8260 GCF_036405755.1 Schlesneria sp. | reverse complement strand
CCAAAGCTTGCACTCCCCGCGAGCATTCGTTCGAGAACGAGGCCGCTCAGGCTCTCGGGACGTAAAAAAATGGGATGAAAAATCATCCCATTTCCTGTTACCGAATTCTGCGAAGGAGTGACATCCGGCGACGAGAATTTCCCTCGCGGAGTTTCTCAGATTTAGCGCTGGTCAATTGAGCGGTAGGTACGTTCGACCGGTCCAATGTAGTTGGAGGAAGGGCGAATGATCTTGTTGTCGCTGAGTTGCTCAAGGATATGAGCACACCAGCCCACGATGCGGCTTGCGGCGAAGACGCAGGTGAACATGTCGCCCGGGATCCCCATGTAGGACTGCAGGCTGGCAGAGTAGAAGTCGACGTTGCAGTTCTTGTGAATACTCGTTTTGACTGCCTGTTCCATGGCCAGCGAAATGTCGTACAGCTTGGTGTCGCCGGTCTCTACGCCCAGCCGGCGGGAAAGATCCTTCAGGTGAATCGCCCGTGGGTCTTCTACCTTATAGACCGCATGTCCGAAGCCCATGAACTTGCCCTTCTTGGCACGAACGGCTTCGACCCAGGGGACGACATTTGCGACTTCGCCGATTTCCTGAAGAGTCTTCAGAACTTCCGTGTTGGCCCCACCGTGCAGAGGACCCTTGAGTGCCCCAATGGCACCAGTCACGGCGGAATAAATGTCAGACAACGTTGCGGCGATGACACGAGCCGCGAATGTGCTGGCGTTGAGCGCGTGTTCCGCGTGCAGAATCAGGATCAGGTCCATCGCTTTTTCGGCGTCTTTTGATGGAACCTTGTCATTCAGCATGTACATGAAGTTCGCGGCGTGGCTCAAGTCATCTCGCGGAGCGACAGGTTCGAGACCAGCCTGAATTCTCCGAATGGCCGCGACGATCGTCGTCATTTCCGCAGTCAACCGAATCGCCTTTTCGAAATTGGCGTTCGGAGAATTGTCTTCGGCGGTCGGATCGTAAACGCCTGACATCGAGATGGCGGACCGTAGAGCGGCCATCGGGGGCGTGTGCTTGGGAAGTGACTTCAGGAACGTCAGAATCTGAGGTTCAATTTCACGATGATGGACCAGAACTTTATTGAAGTCGGCCAGCTGCTGTGAGGTTGGCAGTTCTCCCTTGAAGAGCAGGTAAGCGGTCTCTTCGAAGGAGCTGTTTTTCGCGAGGTCGTGAATATTGTAACCGCAGTAGACAAGTTTCCCCTCATCACCATTCACGTCGCAGATTTTCGTATCGGCGGCGATGATCCCCTTCAATCCACGGGTCGCCGCTTTTTCTGCAGCGATTTCTTTTTCTGAGGCGGAGGATGATACAGCGGCAGTCATTGACGGTCTCACTGGTGAAGCAACGAAAGGGCTGAGGAGCACGGTGGGGAAGCAGTGTTACGGACGCTGCACAATCAGTTTTCCATGCCGAAAATACTTCCGCAGAAGATCGACTCCGGCTCCCGTTTCAAAAAAGTATAACACTCGACCGCTACAGATCAACGAACGGTGACACAACTGTGGCAGAGGCATCTGGTTTCATCGCGGTTCACAGTTAGCGTTTCGGAAATCCGACTCGGATTCATGAACTTAAACCGGCGGGTGGTGTCTCAGCGGCGGAGGAGAATGCCTTGTCCAATTCGGTCAGCAGCAGGTCCAGACGAAACGGCTTATAGAGAGCCAGTTTAAAGCCCATCAGCAGTGCTTTCACCATGCGGTGAGCACCGTCGTAACCGAATCCCTTCATCAAGACCACGGGGATGGTGGCGTTAATGGCGCGAATTTTTTCGAGCGCCTCGATCAGATTGATGTCGGTCATTTCCGCATCGTAGAGCACAACGTCATAGTTGAAGCTCTTGATCATCAGCAGCGCTTCTTCCCCGTTGTGTGCTGTCTCAACTTCACAACCGAACCTAGCCAGAAGTTCATGACCGGCTGCACGAACAGACTCATCCGCATCGGCGATCAGAACGCGCTTCCCGCGCAATTTCGGTTTGGAAAACGCTTCCCCTCCCATCGGTGCTGAGACTTGCGGGGCAACCTTCTCGCCGATGCCGAAGATCAACTGACGAATCGTGCGGGTCTGCTTCAGCATTCGCTGAAGCCGCTCGGTCGCCTGGGGGTCGAAACCAACGAACTTGTTCTTCAACCAGGCAATGTCGTTCAGAATTTCATCAACTGGTCGAGCCGCCTCACGCAACAGGACGGCTGAACTTTCTGAGGCCACTGTCGCCCGCTCGTAGACGAGCAATTCCAGCGTGTTCAATGCAACTGACAAGTCACGGCAAAAGAGTTCCAGGAACTGCTGATCCTGCTCGGTGAATGCGTTCGCATGTGTACTCTCGACGTTGAATGTACCGAGGACGCGATCGTGACGTTTGATCGGCACGGTCAGCGAACTGCTGGCGTTGTCGATTCCGGTGAGGTACAGCGGATCGTGAGATGTATCGCGACACAGATAGCTGTTGCCTGTCGCGGCCACATAGCCGGTCACGCCGTTATCTGTCGGCAGCGCATAAAGTTCACGTTCGGCCGCCTCTGAGAGGATGCCAACATGCAGCAGCGGTTCAAGCCGATTGGTCCGTTCGTTCAGCAAGCGGACTTCAATCGTTTCAAACTTGAGAACGTCCTTCGTGTGGAGGATGATTTTTTCTCGCAGCAGCATTTTGCGAGCATCGACCGACATTGAGACCAGGTCTTCCGGAGCGATGTCCCCCAAGTCCTGACCTGCTTCGTGGATGGCGGTCAGCTTTTCGCCCTGCTGATGCTCTTGAGAGATGTCGCGGACAGTCACGACGACGAGGGTCGGATCAATACCCCCTTCAGGCAGAATCGGAGCGGCAACAACGTCAATGTAAGTCGATTCCCCGATGCGATACTTCGTTCGGGCTGTCATGCCTGAACCCAGTGCATTGTGGAAGGGAGCAAAATCGGGACCGACGATATGAGGCGTCGCGAAGGCCTCATCAAATGTCAAACCGACAGGGGAAGGCGAACTGTTACCCTTGCGTCCCGTCATCTCGGCAAAGCGGTCATTACACCATTGAATTTTCAGATCGAGGTCGAGAACTGCAACCCCTTCAGGCAGGTGCTTTACCACGGTCTCCAGAGCCATCATCGTGGGGAGATGCTGAAGTGTCTCACCCAGGACCAGAGCGCCCTGGAATTCCCCCTCGGGAGATTTCGTCAGCCACCCGGTGTTGTCGTGGCTGCCGATCAGGGAGTCGGCCGTTCGTACGGATTCCCAAAGGGAACGTCCGGCGTCTTCGTTGGCACCGTAAACTAATATCCGAGGAGTCGTGGACACGAGGCGTAGCTCTCCCTGCTCACTCAACAAGATCGAAACCGAATTATAGAAGCGTCAAGTGCAGCCAGCAACATGTTACGAGATCTCACGACTAAAAATTCGGCTTTCCACTCGGCGGACAAATTGAGAGGAATTCGATTGTACTTCCTGACAAACTTCAGTTGATCCCTGAGCAGAGGTGTGTCAAATCGGATCCCGTTACACGAAGAACGGGGATGATGAGTTGGCCAAAATTTGGTGATGTTGGAAGTCGCTCAATGTGGATTGTCATCTCGAATCGGGATCCCAATGCCCTTTGGTGAACGGCGCTCATCACCGACGAAAACGCGACGAACGCTGAGTTTCCCCATCGGGCGTGATGATTCGCATCTCATGGTTTGACTCGCTCGATTGATGCTGCGGATCCTGTCAATTGTCACATCGAATGCGATCCGTATATTCGAAATCGTCTGCGCCACCGTCCTGCTTGAGGAATTCGCCGATTCCTGACGGCACGGGCATTTTGTGCCCCGGCTGCAGCAGCTCGCCGCACAAGTTGCTTTCCGGGACACCGTCAACCTGGCTTGACACTTCCGGAACGTGATCAAATCAAACGCAGGACGTCCGTACTGTCACGCGAGACCGCCCGCTGGAGAGACAGATTGGTGTTACTCCCGGGTGCCAGTCCGTGTGAATAGAGCGAGCAGCATCGATCACGCGCAGTACGAATTGCGGAGCAGGATTGGAATCAGGATTAACAGGCTGTTGAAAAATGGGGGACTGGCTCCGAAGTCCGCTCGAAATCAATGAGGAATATGCCTTGCTCCAAGTGCCTGTCCCACATTTTCAACAGGGCGTTGACGTTGGAGTTCCGGAAGCTGAGATGTCCGTATTCAGGCGCGCTCCAGACCTGACAGGGGCCCCGTGCTCGAGGCAAACTTATCCACTTCTAATCCGAGCTGCTGGAGCATTGAGACGTAGAGGTTGGCCAGCGGCGTATTCTTGTGGGAATCGAACGCAAGGTATTGGCCGTGTCGGAAGCCCCCTCCGGCAAGGATCACCGGCAGGTTACGGTTGTCGTGGCTGTTGGCATTTCCCAGTTCGGAACCCAGCATCACGATCGTCTGGTCGAGTAGCGTCGTATCCTTTTCTTCGGTGCTTTGCAGATTGCTGAGAAATTCCGCAAACAGTTTCAACTGCGCTGTCTCGATGACCTTCAACTCGGAAAGTCGGGCTGGATCCTGGCCATGATGGGAAAGATTGTGGTAGTCCTGAGTAATCCCTTCCAGGGGGGGAACTGCGTTGACTCCAGGGCTGTGCAGAGTGATTAATCTGGTCGAATCGGTCTGGAGAGCCAGATGGATCATGTCATACATCAATCGCGTTCTGCCAATAACATCTGCCAGATTGGGAATGTCTCGCGGCGCTTTGACGTTTACTTGCGGTTTGGGTTTTCTGGCCCATTCTTCCGCCTTCACCAGTTTGGCCTCGGCCGAGCGGACGGCTGTGAAGTATTGATCCAGTTTATCGCGGTCGCGAGCTCCCAAACGGCGCTGGAGTGATTTGGCTTCGCCCAGAACCGAGTCCATGACGCTCTGGCCGTCCTTGATCTTTTGAGTCTGTCGTTCTTTGTCGGCGGGGCTCCCTTCGAGAAACAGACGAGAGAATATTCGCGATGGTCGTGACTCGGGTGGAATCTCGACCCCACCGCGTGAGAAACAGATGCCACGACCAGAGCCGACCGCGAGTGCCAACGAAGCGAAGCGAGTCGCACTCCCGATCTGCTCGGCTGCAACCTGGTCAACAGAGATCGTGTTTTTGAAACTGACACTCGTCGGCTTCGGTGCCGCTGTCAGGAATGAGACGCAAGCGAGATGTCCTCCGTCCACGTCGGGGTGTGATGTTCCTGATATCAGCGTGAAATGGTCACGCAGGTCTTTCAGCACATCAAGATAAGGCGTTGAATCGTAGTTAATGCCCCCTTTTTGGGGGAAGAGGTTGGGTGCGTGGAATCCGAATCCCTGGTCGATCAGAACCATTCTGCGCTGGGTGTTTGCCGGGCCGTTTGTTTCCTCCTGAGCAGCTTGCATCACATCCAGCAGCGGTAGAAACAGGGAAATCCCCATCCCCTTCAGAAAGTAGCGGCGATCGATGGTTTGCATCTGGAATTTCTTTCAGGGGTGGGACGTCTGTGATGACCGTCACTCGCAATGGGTCCAATGTCATTCTGGTTTAGTGAGTTCCTCCGTTGCCTACGCGAACGGGATCACCAGCGACGGAAGGTATCGCTCTGAACGACCTCATGAATGAGGCTGCGGAATCCATAATTTTTCGCTTCAGATTTCTTCACGATCTCACTCACTGCCTCGCGGTCCGAGAATCGAACCTTGCGTCCCAGACTGTACGTCAGCAGTTTTTCAGTCAGGCACGTCGCCACGCTGGTTTTGTCCTCTGCAAGGATCTTCTTGAATTCCGTGATGTCTTTGAACCTGCGTCCATCCGGCATGGTTCCGCTGGGGTCAACCGGTCGACCTGTCTTGTACTGGACCGGCTTAAACCTGATTACCAGGTCAACAGGAGTTCCTTCTCCGAGGCTGCGATAGGCTTTTCGCATCCCTCCAATCGGATCGAACGATTCGAGTGCCAATCCGGGGGGATCAATCTTGTTATGACAGCCAGCGCAGGACTCATGTTGGCGATGGCGCTTCACCTGTTCGCGAATCGAGGCCGCGCCTCGAATATCGGGTTCGATCGAGGGAATATCGGGAGGAGGTGGTGGTGTAGGCTGACCCAGGATGTTATTGAGAATCCACACGCCCCGTACGATCGGCGATGTTGACGTCCCGTTGGCGGTCACTTTCAGCACGCTGGCCTGTGTGAGGACGCCGCCACGTCCGCTTTCGGGAGGAAGTCGAACGTGCTGCAGCTTTGCTCCACGAATCCCCTTCAGTCCATAGTGTGTCGCCAGACGTTCGTTGAGAAACGACCAGTCGGCGTCGACGAATTCGACAACCGACCGGTCCTCATGCATGATCTCATGAAAGCAGTAATACGTTTCTTCCAGCATGGAATAACCGAGCATCTCGTCATACTCAGGAAAAAGCGTCGCATCAGGTTCCGTAAAGTGGATATCACGCAGGTTGAGCCACAGGCCTGTGAAGTTTTGTACGAAGCGTTCTGCTTTGGGATCCAAGAGCAGTCGCTCAACTTGCTGTCTCAGGACATCGGGTCGATGGAGTTGGTTGGATAAACCCAGCCCTAGCAACTCGTCGTCAGGCCCTGAGCTCCAGAGGAAATAGGACAGCCGGGATGCCAATGCTGTGTCCGTGATGAAATCTGATTCCTGCCCATTTGTCTGCTCGAGGGGTTCCTCTCTCAAGACGAATCCTGGTGAGCAGAGTACCATTTTCAGGCCGACGCCGATTGCGTCTTCGAATGGCTTGTCCGCGTCAAGCGCCGCTTGTACGAGTTTCAGCGGGGCATCAATCTCCTCTGGAGTGACCTGTCGTCGGTACGCTCGAGGGAGTAGTCGTTCGAAAATTTTTCGTGCGTCTGCAATGCCGGGCGAGCGCGACCTGACCCCTTTGAATAGCTCCTTTCTGCTTCGGGAAGGCCAATCCTCAAGCGGTCCTTGAACAGAGACTTCTCCAATCGCCAACCCGGGGCCTTTAAATCGATCGGGTCCCACGAGGGGTGCTGAGAGTCCATACGGGGCCACACGGTAGGTATGACCTTCTTCGAGATAATCCTCGAACTCGATGGTCGTCCATTGGTCACCGGGGGGAACGTCAAAGTATTCGACGAGACGTACCGGACCTGCACGACGGATCACATCTCCCCCATACACGGCCATGACGAGCGGTTCGTCAGTCTGATAGACCTTGGCCTGAATCGTGACGCGGTACGTTCCCGTCGCTTTTGCCTGTCCCGCGATAAAACACATGGGACAGTCCAGGTTCTGAAATGCGACGAGTCCGCCGTCGTCTGTTTTCACGAACACCCGATTGAGGGCGTGAGTCGCAAACGAATCCCTGGACATCAGTTTTTTGACATCAATCGTAAGCGGTTTACTCGGGGGGCCCATGATTTCACGGACTGCACGGTCTGCCGCCAAAAGATAGGCTTCCAGGTGCTGAGAAGAGATTGTCAACACATCGCCTACCGTATCGAATCCAAACGCTGTCGGATCGTCTGGAAAGAGGTCCTTCACTGAGACGCGAATTCCGAACAGGTCGCTTAGCGTATTCTCATACTCCACGCGGTTGAGCCGCCGGAGTCCCGATCGCTTCTGCGCGAGTTCTGATTGCGTCAACTGCTCCGCGAGATGCGAGGTGAAGACGTTAATGGCCGAACGATCTGGCGGGACTTCACTTTTTGGGGGCATTTCACGGCGCGAGACCCGATCATGGACCCGCGACCAGATTAGCAACAGATCTGGATCGTCCCAGTCGTCTTCCAGGCGATCCAGATTAATGCCACCCTTCTGCACATGGTCGTTGTGGCAGCTCGTGCAGTGTTGGGTGAGGAAATCATGCAGCTTCCTGTCGCTGGCCGTCGCAGACGACAAGCAAAGGGATAACGCAACGATCCCCAGGAACAATACTGAAAAGAGTCTCTCGGATGACAATCGGCCCTCGCTTCCGTTCTTGCAGCCGTCTCTCGAAATAGCAAGATGAGCGAAATCCAGGTCCGAAACAGATTGACTTGAACTTCAGTACCTCTACACGGCTACTTTCGATTCAACTTGCGTTCACTGTTTTGTGTTGCGAGATTGTACGGGTTGCAAGTGGGCCAAACAACCGTCGAGAACATTCGCCATGACTCCCCCCCTTGACATGGCGGGGGCAGGCAACGGTTCTTTATCAAGCTGTAGGGGGACCGAGGGACGATCACGGAAACGACGCCATCCGGTGAGCAGACTTGTTGCTGCAATGCGGACGCCACAAGGTCAGAAGGGGGGCCGCCACGATCTGGCAGGCGACAT
>NZ_DASWWZ010000376.1:0-3904 GCF_036405755.1 Schlesneria sp. | reverse complement strand
AGAGGGAATCTCCGACAAGTTGAACGCGGTCAAAAATGAAATCACTCGACGAACTGCGTTTTCAGGAAGTATCAACACATGACTGCCCTATCGCCCGTCATGAGCGTCGTGATTCAGAACGATTCCGGAATGATCATTCCGGCAAGGTCGGTGGTCGTCGCCGTTGCTGTGGAGACGACCAGTTCGGACGGTGGTCGCGAACCGGTTACGGTGACTCACGTTGATCAGTACGGCTGCGGCAAGCCGGGAAATGTCATGGTGACCGGAAACACCGCGATTGGTGTCGGAGCCAGAGGATTAGGTTTTTATGACCCCTTCCTCTATGTCTGCATTGACCCGTCCGTCAGTGATCCCGCACCGGGAGAAGAGTGGGGACCGTCGGAGGGAAGCTGGGTATTGACGCGCAATAGTCTGACCAGGGGATTCTTCGCCCAGGGGCATAGCCAGAACGGCGGGGTCCCGAAGCGGTCGTTGTTCTTACGAACGTACGAGCGAGCACCTGCGACGGTCTGCTATTCGTCGAGCAGTTCCGCGAGCAGCCAGTCGAGTGGGTCTAGCGCGTCGAACGGATCCAGCAGTCACGTCAGTGGATCGAGCAGCAGCAGTGGTGCTTGCGGTTGTGTCACGGTGGTCACCAGTGTGAGTTGCTCAGGCGGATCGTTGTCAGTCACGTACGGCCAAGCCCGAGGATGCTGCTGATGCCAAACCCAGGAGATGTCATCGTTATCCCCAACTGCCCGTGTTGTGGTTCCTCGAGTAGTAGCACAGCGTCTTCTGCGTCGAGCAGTCCTCAGGACTGTTCTTGTTGTTGCTCGTTTGTTGTCGGTGGCGTTGAGGCGGGATGTGGAAACAGCATCATCAGTCGAACTAGTCGTAGTCCCCTTGGTGATCCTTGCTATGCTCCATGCCTCACGGACGCCCGCATGGTTTCCGCATTAACGGTCACCCATGGTACCTCGACTGAAGTCTGTGTTGGCGACGCCACCAATTGCACTAAGTGGTACAACCACGGCGCTATCCCACCATTTCAGACGTCTGCAATTCTTCTCAACAACATGTTCACATTCTTTTACGTCCGATCGACGTCCCCACTCTGCATATATACCGCGGAAGGTGTTCCGTGTACTAACGGGCAGACGTTCGCATGGGCCGTTTCAGGAGCGGGAACGGGTTGTCCATCGACACTTACAGGATCCGTTTCATGGTGAGTCGTTGTTCAGGGCTTTCGTTGTTGGTTGCAGATTTTGAGGCAGCCGGGCACTTAGATCTTGCTAGCTTGGTTAAAGCATCTCTGAATCGGTGTGAAAACCGGGATCCAGAGATGCCGGAATGTGAGAAGTCGTTTCCATCCATATGGATTCGAGGATGGAATTTTGCAAATGCAATGGCTCGGCACGCCGCAACGGGATTCTCGCGTGCCGCAGAAACCATCATCGAAGAGCGCCTTTCTATCTGTCAGCGCTGCCCTCATCTGGTGGATCAGCATTGCCAGTTGTGTGGATGCCCCTGTATTGCCGAGAACCAGCTCTTGAACAAACTGGCCCTCGCGTCCGAATCATGCCCGCTGGGGAAGTGGAAATGAGAAAAGCCTCTGCCAGCCAATCCGCAAGTCGCCAGGTGCGTCAGTCGAAGCTGAAGACCCATGAATCTCGACAAGAAAAACAGGCCGCTCCGCCGGCCGCCTCCCCCGATCACCGCCGCTGGCCGTCCCCCGTCGTCGACAGCCTGACTGACGCGACGCTTGCCGGGAAATGGCTGATTGCGGTCTTTCGAGTGGATGGTGATCAACTGCAACTCGATCGAACCGCTCAAAATTTTCCCAAGGCCGATCTTGATCTGGCCTGTCGACTCTTCGTCGAGAGTCTTAACGATCTGAAAAAGTAATCAGATGCCAGACGGGGGAGCTTCTGCGGCTCGCACCTGACGAGTTCTCCCGTAGGCGATAGGCCCCGGCCCGGTCCCGTTCTCGGCGAAGTCATGACCCGGCTCGATCACTCCTCACAGGAAGATGAGCCCGCGGCTTCCGTGAGGCACTTCATTCGATTTTGCCGGGTGAAATGTGCGGGGAAGGGGCTTCATCAAGGAATGTCAGGCCTGGTCGACCGCGACGTTGTCCCCGGGTGTGATTCGAGATGAGGCCAATCAGGATCATTCGCCGCCCGCAACATCGCTCCTTGGGACAACGTGTCTCCAACCGTTGCAAGGTACCTCGTTGTGGGCCTCGCGGTCTGTCACCCCGCAATAAAGAAATTGCGTTTTCTCGGGAACCGTCCATGTTTGACCGCGCTTTTGTGATTAATCTTCCCTTCAAAACCGACCGACTGCACGCGTTCCAGGCACGCTATCCGAGCTGCCTGCCGAAGGCAGAAGTCTGGCACGCCCTGCATGGGGATACGGTCACGCCGCCGGAGTGGTGGACAGCAGGAAACGGTGCATGGGGTTGCTACCGAAGTCACCTTCAGATTCTCGAACATTGCTATAACGCGGGCATCGAGTCTTACATTGTGTTCGAGGATGACGCGATCTTCCGGCCTGATTTTGACGAGAGACTGCCCAGGGTGCTGGCTGAACTTCCCTGCGATTGGCAACAGCTTTATCTCGGCGGACAGTTGCTGCACGAAGCGGCTCACCCACCCGGCAAAGTAACCGAATCGGTCTTCGTCCCCTTCAATGTGAACCGGACCCACGCCTTTGCCGTTCATCGCCGAGGTTATGAGCTGCTCTACAGGCACCTCCACCAGATCCCCTTTGCTCCACACGAACACATCGATCATCATCTGGGGCGCTTGCACGAGTCAGGAAGGCTTAAGGTCTACTGTCCTTCCCGGTGGCTGGTGGGCCAGGACAGCGGTCCATCGAACATTAGTGGCAATAATAACGCTGCGACGTACTTTACCGATCCCGAGCGTCTGGCCATCGTGGAGGGGAAAAGAGAAGTTCGTCCCGTGCCTGCCATTTTTCTGGAATCCACAATCGACGTCGCAGTGGAATTGGAGCGGCGTGGCTGGCACCGCGGCCACTGGCAGAATGAGCAGAGGCTAGACCGGGGAGTCTGTGCGGCGATGGCCGGGATGAAGATCCATGCGGATCTGGAGCAGTGGTACAAGGTCGTCATGCCCGAAGCGGTTCGTGAAGGGAAATCCTGTATCTGCTTATTCCACCCCTCGCTGAACTGGCCTTGCGTCGAATCACTCAACTTCGCCCGCTTTCATCGCATTACAGCCGATCATCCTGAGGAAGCAGAACGGCAACTGGCCGAAGTTCTGTTCAAGTTGACCGAGGCCGTAGCAGATTCAGCACCGCCACGCCGAAACCTGATCTATCACATCTGGCCACGCAAGGGGAACGGCGTCTGGCGATGGAACGTCGAACAACTGCTGAAGCGGATCGAGCAATTCGACGGGGTTCGCTCAATCGGAGTTGCCACGTCTCCCGAGGCCGACGCTCTGGTCGATGTCCAGCGAGCCTTCGACGGCGTGAGGATCGACAACTGGATTGAGTTTCCGAACGATCCGAACATGGGCGAGGCTCAGACGTTCGTTAAGCTGCTGAACACGCTTCCCGTCGGCGACGGCTCGATCACGTTCCGTGGTCATGCGAAGGGGGTCAAATACGACGACCCGCTGACCTGCCGGGACTGGACAGAGATGCTTTACGAAATCTGCCTCGACGATTCTGAGCACGTTTCCGCAACGCTGGATCAGTTTCCGGTAGCAGGCCCGTTTTGCGTCGATAACCGATGGCCGGGCGGGAACAGGTTCGGCTGGTACTATTCGGGCGGCTTCTACTGGTTCACTGGGGATATTCTGAAGAAGCCAGAGGCGACGTCGATTCGCAGAGACTACTGGGGGGCGGAACTCTGGCCGGGACAGCACTATGACCGAAACGAGATCGGGATTCTATT
>NZ_DASWWZ010000375.1:0-24898 GCF_036405755.1 Schlesneria sp. | reverse complement strand
GTCTGAACTCCGTCTGGACCCTCACCCGCATCGACGATCCCTCGGCACGAACTGCGGTTCAGACTGCTGTCAGCGATCTCAACCTCGACGTCCGGCTGGCAGCCCTCCATTCCATCAGTCTCTGGAAAGACACATCCGCTTCCGCCACATTGAAGAAATCCCTGACCGACAAATCGCCTGCGATTCGACGAGCCGCCGCCGAAGCGATCGGGCGTATCGGCGATGATACGGCTGCAGCCGACCTGCTGGGTGCGGTGACCGGCTCAGAAATCGATCGTGAGCTGCAGCACTCCGTCACTTACGCCCTGATCGAAATTGGGAAGCCGGTCAATCTCTCCGTGGTGCCAAAAGAGCGGCTCTCGCCCCTGACGCAGTCGATCGCCATGATCGCCAATGATCAGATGCCGGGTGGACACGTGGAACCGAAATCGGTCATCCCGTGGCTGACATCAAACGAACCGAAATTGCGGGAAACCGCTCATTGGCTGGTCGGACGGCACTCAGAGTGGGGGGATTCACTGGCCGAGTACCTGCAGCAGCGGATTGCGGAACGCAATCTGACCGACGACCAGCGTCGGGAACTCGTCGAACAACTGGCACAATTCGCAGGAAACGGTGCAATTCAACAACTGCTTGCCGATCAGATCCGTCCCGGCGAAATCAATCGAATTGAATCCCGGCACGTCGCATTAGACGCGATGCGCAGCAGTGGGCTGAAAGAACTTCCCGCAAGTTGGCTCGAAGGACTGACGCTAACCGTCGCCGAAGGGAATCCGGTCCTGGTTCCTGCCGCGATCGGCGCCCTGCGGGCGATTCCCGTGAAATCGGCCCACGAACCACTTACGCTCGCACTGCTGGGAGTCGCCAGTCAGACATCGTTCCCTGACGGTGTTCGTGTCGAGGCGCTGGCTGCAATTCCCGAGGGGCTTTCCCAGCCGAAAACCGAACACTTGCAATTGCTGGCGAACAACCTGGGGGAACTGGTCAGCGTCAGCACACGCTCGGCCGCCGTCGACGCGCTTGTCCGGTCAAAACTCGACGCCGATCCGCTGAGCCTGCTGGCTGAATCCATTCCTGAAGTCGGGCCGTTGGAATTGAATCGATTGCTCGGCGCCTTCGAACATTGTTCCGACGAAGCTGTCGGGCTGAAACTGGTTGATTCACTGAAGAACTCTCCCGTGCTGACCAGTCTACGCGTGGATACGGTGAAGGCCCGCTTAGCTAAGTTTCCTTCATCCGTGCAAACCCGCGCCGAAGAACTTTACGCCGCGATCAACGTCGAGGCAGGCCGCCAGCAGGAAAAGCTCAACGAGTTAGCCCAGTCCCTGACGGGCGGGGACATCCGCCGAGGTCAGCTTGTCTTCAACAGTGAGAAAGCGGCCTGTTCGGCCTGTCACGCCATGGGCTACAAGGGAGGGGATATCGGCCCGGATCTGTCGCGCATCGGCAAGATTCGGACCGAGCGGGATCTGTTGGAAGCAATCGTCTTCCCGAGCGTCAGCTTTGTGCGAAGCTACGAGCCGGTACTGATCGTCACTTTGGACGGAAAACAATTCAATGGTCTGATCCGTGCTGAAACGCCTGAAGAAATCACACTGGCGACCGGAGCCCGGGAAAAGGTCCGCATCCTCAAGTCGGACGTGGAAGAAATCCGTCCAAGTACGATGTCGATCATGCCCGCAGGACTGGAGACTCAGTTGACCAGACAACAACTGGCCGACCTGATCGCATTCCTCAAGGCCAAGCAGTAAGACGACTAAATCGTCGGTAATTCAAATCCCTTGCGGCGAGCACGAGTCAGGTACTCATTCGCGGACTTGTCGTCCGCGAACTGTTCCTTGACGGGGTCCCAGCGGAGGGGACGTCCAGCCGCACGAGTGATGTTCGCCAGATGACAGACCGTCACAGACCGGTGGCCGATTTCGACATCGGCAACTGGTCTCTTTCGAGTACGAATACAATCGAGCCAGTCCTGCATATGCCACCGCGCCTGCCAGAGGGCAAGATTGTCACTCCATTTCCGTTCTTCCTCGTCGACGTCGACCATCTTCTTCAGATTCTCGGCGATCTCCGGGGGATTGGACGCGAACTTGTTTCGATTGATCTCCAGCTTTCCTTTTTCGCCGATAAAGATCGCCCCACCCATCGGCCCTCGACCGGGCTCGATCACGAAGTGAACTTCGATCCCGTTGGCGTACTTCATGAAGACTTGCCCGTTGGGACCTTCTGACAAGGGTTTCAGTTCAACCGGACCGGTGTCATCCATCCCCAGCGCCCATTGAATCTGGTCGACTCCGTGAGCACCCCAGTTGGTCATTTCTCCTCCGGCAAAGTCGCGCCAGCGCATCCACGACATCCACTCGGGATTAAAGGGGCGAGATTCCGCCTGGTTGAGCCACATTTTCCAGTCGAGTCCCTCGGGAACGTCGACCGCGTCAGGTGTTTTGGCGGGAGAGGCTTCCGGTCCGCCATAGTTAATGGCCTGCACTTTCAGGATTTTTCCGAGTCCACCACTCCGGATAAACTCACATGCGATCCGATTCATCGCCATCGACCGCTGCTGCGAACCGACCTGCAGGACACGTTCCGTTTTGCGGACCGCGTTCACCAGGGCCCGACCTTCGCTGACATAAAGCGTCAAAGGCTTTTCGGCGTAGACGTCCTTCCCCGCCTGACAGGCATGAATGCACGGCAGGACTCGTTGAAATTCGCCTGTCGCGACAATCACAGCGTCAATATCTTTTCGATCGAGGAGTCGCTGATAATCCTGATAGACGGGCCAGGCCCCATTCTGTTTTTCTTTAAACTTCTCGGCCCGCGCCCGATTGCAGTCACACAGCGCCACGATCTTCGCAGACTCGGGTAGCTGCTGCAGCAGGAGGGAGGCTCGTCCACCAACGCCGATGGCCCCGACGCGAATTTCTTCGTTCACACCCAACCGGTCCAGCGCGCCCACCGACCGGGTGACGGACCCGAGAGCGACTGAAGAGGCGACGGCCCCGAGAAATTGCCGACGAGATGCTGCTTGCGGACGTGAAACCATTCCAGCCACCTTTCGAGCCAACAGGCGATACGCAATCGACGAATCTCGTCACTCTCCGCAAGGAAAGCGGACGAGTGTCTACAAAGACAGACAGGTCAAATGGAGAGATGTGTTTCGATTCAGTCTACAACTTCGAACAGCCGAACGGCAATCAATCGACGGTGTGGGGTCCCGCGAAATGACCAATGTAAGTTAGACCCCGCTCGCAAGTCATCGCCGCAACCGTTCCGCAACCCCACGCTGCCACCTGACAGCGTGGCCCCAACGGGAATGCGGCTGGGCTGTGCTCTCGATTTCGGTGTCGAGGATCCTGTTGTCGAATTCAAATGAGCGCAGGAACCGCGACTAAAGGGAGCAATGGTCCCGATGCTGTCCCCGATGCCTCTCTGGTCTGTTACCAATCAGTTTCGACCCGGAACATCGTGCGAGCAGGGGGGATCTCCACACTGCGGCGCTGAGTTAGCTCATCGGTATGACAATTGCGACTCTTCCGACCCCAGGAAAAATACTCCCATCGAGCGGGCTGCACAGAGGAGAGAGACAATGAATCCAATCGTCCAGGCAAACGAGTCGGTTGTCGGCGTCTTCGATACACTCGAGGCTGCACAGGATGCGATTAACGATCTGAAGCGTGGGGGATTCACGGAGGCGCATCTTGGCTTTGTAGCCCCCTCGGAAGAACCTACGACGACCTTTACCGATGATGCAGCCAAGACTGCGGCCGCCGGTGCCGCAACGGGACTGGGTGCAGGAGCCCTCTGGGGGCTGGCGATTCTGGGAGGTATCCTCCCTGGAATCGGCCCGGCTCTCGTCGGTGGAACCCTGACGGCCGTTCTCTCCAGTGCGGCCGTCGGTGCGGGATCAGGAGGACTCCTGGGAGCACTGATCGGGCTCGGCTTCACAAACGAAGATGCCCAGATGCTGGAGGATGAACTCCATGCCGGTAAAGTCGTCGTGACCGTCACTGCGGGCGATCGGGCCGACACGGCACGTGCCATCATCGAACACCGCCGCCAGGTCGAAGCGGGCGCGACAACGTCGGCTGTCTGAAGTACGTGTCGCCACGACCTTCACTGTCGTTTTGCCCTATTGCGGCACAAGTCATGTTGGAAAGGAACGAAAAGTGAGTACTCAACAAGAGAAACCACGAGAAGGGAAAGCGCTGGTTGATCCTCGGAACCTGCCCGGTAACGACTGTTGTTCCCCATCGCAACAACCGGGTCAGTCTCGTCAGAACGCAAAAGAAAACTCAGCGCCGGGACGAACTGATGAGAAGCCGACAGAAGCTGCGGAAGGGAAGAAGCCCATCACGGCACCCTGAATGTGGTGCGCGTTGGGATTCCGTTTAATCAATCATAGAGAGGACTTCCGATGACCAAGCCGACTCCAACGCAGTCCGATACCAAACAGACTCCGAAACAAAAACCCGAGCGTACCACCGAGCGTGAGCCCGATTCCGTGGAAGACGTTCCCGCCGTTGACCGGGGTGAGCGGATTGCGACAGGAAAGGGGATCGCACGGGGTGGCAAAGACTCGGGGTTTGTCCCCGGTGCCGATCCGCAACCTCCTGATGGGTCGAAGTAGACCTCTGCACATGAATGAAGGTATCTCTGAAGTCAGAGCGAGCGTGAGCAAGCAGGTGGCCGAGGAGCTGTTGATTAAACAGCTCCGCACGGCCTCGCTGATTTTCGGAGGCCTGCGAGCAGCGCAGCCGGCTACGTCTGTGTGAACCCGAGCTATGCGCTGGGATAATTGAGGAGATCTCACCACTTCCAAGTGTGACGTCTCACGCTGCTAATGCGGCGGCCCTTGACGTAGGTTGCTGACCGAGTTTCGCGCTCTCTGTTCCCGGAGAAAGTCGCTGCCTCGGAGTTACACACGGGGATCTCTTGAACGCGGCCAATCTATGCGCCGAACTCCAAGGTTCCCCATCAGTTCGCATTGCCTGAGCACTGCAACCAGGGATCGTTTTTGCGGACTTCCGATATTTTACAACGACCTACATCGGGTCCGGTTGACCTGCAGTTTTAACAGCCTGATGATCGTGACCTGCGGACGTAGAAAATGGTCTGCAAAGTGGCTATAGAGGTTAGCTCGGTCGACGAAACATGTGAGTCTGTTGCAGGGTGTGATTACGGGGTCGGATTCTTGAGATCCACTTCGGACACTTGATTAACTGAAGGTCTCTATGAAAATCGAACGCATCGAAACGATTCCCGTCGAGATTCCCCTCAAAGAGGGGTTTTCAACGAAGACCGCTCACGGCGTGCATGCGGTTTCCAACTATGTCATCGTTCGCGTGTATACGGACCAGGGGTTAATCGGCTTGGGAGAGGCGACGGTAGCGCCACGCTGGACAGGTGAGACGAGTGCCACCTGTATCAGCGTCATCGAGCAACTTCTGGCGCCGGCAGTCGTCGGGCAGAATCCTCTCGATATTACGCGACTTCGGCATCGCATGGATCGTGTTGTCAAACTGAACCCCTTCACCAAAGCCGCCATCGAAATGGCACTCTGGGATATCGCCGGAAAAGCGGCGAATATGCCGATCTGCCAACTCCTGGGGGGACCCGTTCGGGAGAAGATGCGGATCAAGTTAGTGATCGGAGCTCTCGATATTCCGACCGCAGTTCAGCTTGCAGAACGCTTTCTGAATATGGGTGTCACCTGCCTTAAGGTAAAGACTGGCATCATCGCAGAAGATGATATTGCGCGGGTGCGGGCTGTGCGGGAAGTTGCCGGGCCCAATATTCCCATCACGATCGATTCCAACTGCGGCTGGAACATCACGACCGCACGCCACACACTGCAGCGGATGGCTGACCTCAATATCCTGCTCGCGGAACAACCAATTCCGCCGAACGACCCGGCTGCGATGGGGGCGCTGCGTGCCTCGGTCCCGATGCCGATTATGGCGGATGAAAGCGTCTTTACGCTGACGGATGCCTGGAATGTCTGCGCGGCAGGCGGAGCAGATATCCTGAGCGTTTATCCTGGAAAGCACGGGGGGATTGCCGGGACCGTCGAGATCGTCAACGTCGCCAAGGCTGCCGGAATCTCTTGTGCCATTGGCAGTAACCTGGAACTGGGGATCGCAACGGCAGCAATGCTCCATCTGGCTGCCGCCCTGCCGACCATCGAAAGCGAAACGTACCCCGCCGACCTTGTCGGTCCTATTTACCATCAGGCCGATCTCCTGACCGAACCGTTGGAACTGGGCCCTCCCGCTGCGGTTTGTCCCATGGGTCCTGGCCTCGGCGTGACGCTGGATGAGAAACAACTCCAGAAGTGGCGCGTCGGTTGAAGGCGGATTTCTCAATCGGCGAACAGATATCGGCGAACGGATTAAGTCGCCAAATAGACGATGGGACTGGCAGGCGGTGCTCGCCGGTCCCACGATCTTCGACGGATTGGAAGTCTCGGCTTTAAGACATCGCAATTTTCAGCTAAGACCGAGCCTGCGCCGCAAAACAAGCGCTCGACCGGGATGACGCTGCCACTAGCGCATGGCACTCAGACCAGATACGGGTCATTCTCGTATCCGCTCTGAATGCTGTCCGTCGCTGCCTCAGTTCAGTCCCAGCAACGTCAGGCTATCCCGGTCGATGAGTCGCTCAATCGCTGCTTCATTGAGACGAGGCAGGGCAGTCCCCTCCAGCATCTTGTTGAGGTTGCGGAGGCCGTCAAGAGTCGCCTTAACAGTCGTGAAAGGATAGTCGGTACCAAACAGCAACTTGTCCCAGACCCCGTATTCCTGCACGAGCATCAGGCTGTGATAGAACTGGAATGGACGGTAGTGAAGAGCGGAAATATCCGCGTACAAGTGAGGATGCTTACGAATCACCGCAATACATTCTCCCTCATAAGGGTGCCCCAGGTGAGCCAGAATCATGCGGACTTCAGGATACTTCGTGGCAACGGGATCGAGATGTCGCGGTAGGGTGCACTCGATCGGAGCCTGTGAGATAAACGTCGTACCGGTATGGAGCAGAACGGGGAGGCGGTGTTTCTCAGCGTATTTCCAGAGTGGATCGAGTCGTTCGTCCTGAGGCAGGAAGCCGGCATACATCGGCATCAGCTTGATCCCTCGCAGGCCAAGTTCCTGATGTCCAAAATGCATCTCCTTCTCCCAGCCTGGCTGGGTCGGATCAAGCGAAAGGAACCCAATCAACTGTTCAGGATGAGCCGCGACATAATCGTGAATATCCCGATCATCGACCCAGAGGCCTGACAATTGTGCCTTGCCTCCGAAAACAATGGATCTCACACCAGGCACAGACTGGCGCTGATAGTCTTCAAAGCGGACGGTCAAATCCATTTCGACCCCGGCTTTGGCACGTTTCGCCTGCTGGCGGAAATCATCCTGAAAGTGATCGGGATATCGCCAGAAGTGGCTATGGACGTCAATGAGTGGCATTGGCGAGTTCTCCGATTTCTTCTGGGGGTTCTACGGGGACGAACCTGAAATTTGCCCAGAGCAACCCCGCTACGATCAGCACACCAATATCAATATAAAAGATGGGGTCCCATTGGACGCGCCCCGTATAGCCGTGCTTTCCCAGCCAGTCCGCGATACTACCCACCAGGTACTGAGAACTCAGTCCTCCAAAGACTCCTGCAGAATTCATTAATCCGAACAGCGCTCCCACGTGTCTGCCGCTGATGCCGATTGCACAGGACCACCAGAGAGGTTGAGTCGACTGGGTCAGAAAGCATGAAAGCGAACAACAGGTCGCAGCGAGCCAAGGCTCGCGACTCATTAAAGCGAAGCTGAGACAGACGGCGGCAGCGAAGAATGCGGTCCCTGCAAAGATTCGCTGACGTCCCTGGTGGCCGGCCCCCAGGAGACGATCGAGAATAATACCGCCGAAGAACGTTCCCACTGCCGAAGAAGCAAGGACCGTCGAAGCCATCCAGCCAGCCTGAATTTGATCGACGCCCCGGCCTTTGACCAGATAGGTCGGGAACCATGAAAAATAAATGTAACTGTTAAACGTGCCGAAGACCATAATGAGACTTAAGAACCAGATGCTTGGATTTTTCGCAACGAGTTCCCAGGGGATCGCAGTATGCACATTCTGGGAGGTCGCTCTTCTGCCAATCAGTTCGACCTCTGCCGCGTTCACTCCCCAATGCTTTGCCGGATCATCACGAAACCACAACCAGAAGCCGACCGCCCAGACCACCCCGACGGCCCCGAACAGGACGAACGTCCATCTCCAACCAAACTGACTGATGAGAATTGCTGCTAGAAAAGGAGCTAATGCTCCACCAATTTGCGATGCTGCTAACAGAAATCCTTGAGCTCGTCCGCGTTCTTCATCCGGAAACCAGCGCGACATGACCCGGGCGACGTTGGGAAAGGCTCCCGCTTCTCCCGCCCCGAATAAAAACCGTACGACGACCATCATCCACAGGTGTGTGCACGCCCCTGTGAGAGCCGTAAACGCAGACCACCACAACGATATCCGGGTCAGCACGCGACGCCCCCCCAGTACGTCGCCCCATCGTCCCGTCGGAACCTCGAACAGGCCATAGGCCAAAGTGAAGGCCATCAGGACATAGCTCGTTTGTTCGTTCGAAAGCTCCAAGTCCTGTTGAATAGAGGGGAGTGCCTGCGAGATGCAGATGCGATCGAGATACAGCACACCTGACAACAGACACAGCACGGCTAAAACGACAAATCTCGTACCTGTCGCAGGGGCCGAGTCCACAACTTCGGGAACCGTTGCTTCCGTGACAACATCCGACATGAGCTGAACCTTGAAAGAGTGGCCGAGCAGATGGGAAGCCGCTTGGAAAAAGAGATGATTCGTCGCTGGCATAAACAAGATCGTTATTGTTACCTTAAGCACTCCATGCATCAAGGAACACAACTGCGATTCTGACCTGCGGAACCCGCAACTTCGGATCGCCGTAATCTCGTTCACTACTCCTCCATGCAGATTTTGTGAGCCCGAAACATGCTGATTGGCTACGTGAGTGACGAACGCTATGTAGCGCTCGCCGACGTTGTGTTAGAATTCGTCAACGAAGACGGTTCGTCTTGGGAAACCCGTTCCAGAGCCACCGGTTCGGTTCATTTGGACATCCCGGCGGGCAAGTATACGGTCACACTTCAGAAGCCAGGATACGGTGCGAAGCGCAGCCAGGTGAGCGTTCCACTTCCGGCCCCGCATCAGTTCCGCCTGCTGAGCGATGGATTGAGCGGGTATGCATGGCCAAAGTGGGTGAGAAGCGGCGAATCCAGCGAGTTTCGAGTCCACTCCGTCGAACCCTACCAGCTCGAACTCTGGCGATACGGCTGGAAGCCTGAACTCGTCAAGAGTCTCGGCTGGCACGATGAACATGGTCCCCGTGCCACAATGCAGGTCACGCCGGATGGTGACTACACACAGACGGGAGTCAAATGGAACAGTGTAGGCTATACAAATGAAGCTCACAAACAGTATGTCGAGGCGCCGGAGTTATCCGGGCTCTACTATTTTCGTGCGCAGACAGCTTCTGGACTGAAGTTCTCGTTTCCGTGGATTGTGGCGCCTCGTACTCCAGTCGCCCCCCTGGCAGTCCTTGGAAGCAATCTTACCTGGAACTCCTATAACAGTTTCGGTGGCCGCAGCAATTATATTAATGCAGATAAGCTACCCCCGACACCGACGGTCAATTCGCGTTACGATCTGGTTCGTTACTGCGATCCGCGGTTCCTCACATGGAACTGGCCATCCTATGCGCCACTGTCGTTTGACCGGCCCGAGCCGTTCAACCACATCGACTTTGATACTCAGATCACGGATCCTATTCATGGCCGCCAAGCGTGCCATCTTGCTCCAGCCGAATGGCGATTGCTGGGCTGGCTGGAACAGCAAGGGCTGGCCTATGACTTTTACGGCGAAACTCAGCTCGATGACGAAACCCTCGATCTGCAGGCTTATCGGGCACTCATCACAGCCGTTCATCCAGAGTACTGGACACGAAAGATGTATGACCGTGTCAAGAAATGGGTCTTCGAAGATGGTGGCCGTTTAATCTATCTCGGCGGCAACGGACTGAACTGCGAAGTGACTCTCCAGGGGTCAGCCATGGTCGTACATAACGGCGAGATTACAGGACTCGATGTTGACGGTGTGGGCGGTGAAAGCCGGCTGGCTCTTCGACATGAATCCGAGGCAAGTCTTCTCGGAGTTGTCTTCACGCCCACCGGGATCATGACGGGAGCCCCCTACAAGGTCGTCGATAATAATCACTGGGCGTTTGATGACACCGGTTTGAATAATGGTGACTTGTTCGGCACCAGGTCACTGCATATGCGCTGCCCCGGCGGAGCCTCGGGGCACGAGACAGATAAGATTTCGGCGAGTTCTCCAGCCAATTCCAGGTTGCTGGCCAAAGGACTTAACCCCGATGACGGAGGGGCCGAAATGGTCAATTTCGAGACTTCCAATGGTGGAAGCGTCTTCTCGGTGGGGTCAATCTCGTGGGTGAGCAGCCTTCCCGTCGATGAACATGTCGCGCAGATTACGGAGAATGTCATCCGGCGATTCATTGAAGAATGAAAGCAATTCAACCAAATCCGCGGAATCAACAACTGCCCCGGACGCTACAGAATCTGATGAATCGCTCCGTTTACGTTGGGTGACCGAAGCGTATGCACGGCATCGATGTCTCACTAACGCACTTCCGACCAGACTGACAGCAGGCCCAAGTCGAGGCCGCTCTTGTTCATAGTTTCATGAGATCAACATGCAGCTTGTCCAGTTCGTTGTTCCCAATGCCGGTCGACGCGTCGGGTCCGTTCTTGATGACGGTATCATCGACCTGACGTCCGTCGCTGCCGACTGTCGGTCTGTGTATGACCTGATCCAACGGGCGATAACCCAGAATCTCTGTCTGGGTGACGTCGTGCAAAAGCTCATGACGGGAAATCAGCCGGACACTTATGCCTATGCACATCTACTGAAAGCGATCCCCGGTGGTTCAGATCCTTACCTGATTGCGCCGATTGACCACCCCGAACCATCTCGCCTGCTGATCAGTGGAACAGGGCTTTCTCACTTGGGAAGTGTTCAGTCACGAGACCAGATGCATGGTGGTACGGCCGCAACCGAACCTCAGACCGACTCGGCCCGAATGTTCGCCATGGGACTGCAGGGAGGTCGTCCGCAAGGGGATCAGCGAGGGGTTTCACCCGAGTGGTTCTACAAGGGGAACGGCCACAATTTGCGTGGCCCCCTGGCAGAACTCGATCTTCCTGCTTATGCACTGGATGGGGGAGAAGAGCCCGAGATCGTCGGCTGTTACATCATTGACCCTGCCGGGCAGCCACGTCGAATCGGATTTGCTCTCGGTAATGAATGGTCGGATCACGCCACGGAAAAGATCAACTACCTGTATCTTGCTCCTTCCAAACTCCGCGTTTGCGCCATCGGCCCGTCCATTCAGGTCACTGAAGACTTTTCTGACATCCGACTGCGCTGCTCGGTAACTCGAGAGGGTCTGCAAATCTACGACAGCGGAGAATTGCTATCTGGTGAAGAGCACATGTGCCATTCACTCCAGAACATCGAGGATCATCACTTTAAGTACGCGCAGCACAGGCATCCTGGCGACGTTCATCTTCACTTTTTCGGAACCAGTAAACTGAGTTTCGGTACCCGTACGTGGAAGTATGAAGCGGGTGACCGCATCGAGATCTCGGCGCCCGGGTTCTCTGAACCGCTCGTCAATACGGTGACTGTGGGGAATGAGCTGGAAGGGATGCCGATCCGGGTCACGCCGATCTAATTCCGACAATTGTCTATATTCCTGCGGCGTTACCATCATCACTCAATGCATGACGGTACGTCAGACGCGACTCTCAGCAGTCGATGGACAGTCGTCTGTCGACTGCACGGTGAGAGAGGCCTTCATCGCTGGCTCTCATATTGATCCTTCGAAACCTGCGACAATCGCTTAGAATTCAATGTCACGCCGAGGCCGGGGTCTGCCGAAGCCCGCGCGAAACCCGGTTCGCCCAACTGGGACGTTTCACAAGCATGTTCTATGTGGAAGACAGGACCGATGATGTCTGCCGCGTAGCGTTCGACACAGATATTCGGAATTGCCATACACGCATGAATCATCGCCGCCGAACCGACATCCCATTCCAGATTACTGCCGATCGCACAGTGTACACCGGCCGCTTCCGCCAATGAGGCGATCGCCAATGTATTGAGTAGTCCGCCGTTCTTTCCGGGGTAGACACTGATAATGTCGGCCGCCCCCTTCTGAATACAGGCGATGGCATCCTGAATCGTGAAGACGGATTCATCAGCCATAACAGGGAGACGAACGTGCTGGCGAACGCGAGCCAGTCCATCAAGATCGAGCCGATGGACGGGTTGCTCGATAAAGACCACTCCATATTCTTCCAGAAGAGGCGCCGCGCGAATCGCCTCGTTCACGCTCCAGCCTCCATTTGCATCGACTGTCAGTCGAATCTTTGGACCAACCGCCTCCCGCACCTGACGCACCCGTTCGAGGTCGTATTCCAGTGGATCGTGGCCCACTTTGAGCTTTAATGTCCCGAACCCTTCTGAAACCATTCGCTTGCCGACAAGAGCGGACTCTTCCGGTCCCACCGGCATAATGGGGAAGCGCAGTGGTAGATTAGCACTGCGAACGGCCCCACCCAGGAGTTGGTAGACGGGTGCATTCAGTGATTTTCCAAGGAGATCGAATAGTGCCATTTCGATCCCTGCCTTGGCGAAGGGATTGGCAAATGTTTTGGATAACCTGTCCATGCAGTGGCGAATTCGTCGTGGATCTTCACCAATCAACTTGGGGATGAGATGCTGTTCCAGCAGCGCTTTCGCCCCCAGGCACGTTTCGCCGCTCCAGTCGGGTGATCCCGTGACTTCACCGATTCCCACAAGTCCGGTGTCAGTCTCCACAAACATCATCAGGATATGAGAGGTAAATCGAAATCCCTTTGTGTTCTGTACCAGCCCAACTCGACGGTCAACGCCGATCCGCACGGGCTGCGTTCTGATATTGGCGATCTTCAATTCCGACCTTTCACACAGTTGCCTGGCTATCAAACTCAACCATCGCTTTTGCTAGGGTGTCGACCGTAGCATCCAACCAGCTTCGACCCAATTCTGACGTTCCCCGATCAGGGCTATCGGTAAAACCGTCGATTGCCTGCCAGGTTCCGTGGTGTTCTGCACGATAAGGTCGGACGAAGCCTCGGGGATCCGTTGAGCCCGTGTGGTCTCGATGCGGACGTGGTTCGTGAACTAGATCCGGTCGTAATGCCATCATGAGGGACGTCTCGAATTTGCCCGCGTGCCCCGGTAAGCGACAGTCATTATGCGCGTTCAACTCGACCAGCGCGTCCCACGCGATCGTCCAGTACGAGGCCGCGGCCATGCTTACGGGATAATTGAGAGCCAGATCCCGCGCCACCAGTTGCACAAGTTCGTGATTGCCACCATGACCATTCAGGACGAAAATCTTCCGGTACCCGCAGACGATCAGTGATTCGGCTAATTCATAGACCATCCGGTAATATGTCTGGGTGGTCAGCGACATTGTCCCGCCGAAAGGAAGGTGATGGTGAGACGACCCAAACGGAAGTGTCGGGGCGACATGGACAGAGATCTCGGAAGAGGCTTTCTCGGCCGCTTGGCGGGTCAGAAATTCGATGGTGAACGTATCTGTACCAACGGGAAGATGGGGTCCGTGCTGCTCGATTGCCCCGACGGGCCAGACCACGAGCGTCTTCGCGGCGGCCGTCCGGGATTCCGTTCGAGTGAGTTCCTCAAGCAGTCTGCATTCAGTCATCGCATTACCTTGGATGAGCTATCCACATTTCACAAACCATGACCACCAGCCGCCGTCCACAGCAATCGCAGAGAGTCACATGTCTGTCTTTCACTTACGAAGAAGCTCTTCGCGAGAAGGCGTGCACTCGGTCACCAAATTTGCATCTACCGCAAAATTGTTCTTCCAAGATTCAGATCAACTCCCGAATGGGGTGTCCCTCACCCAGGATGGGAATCGGTCGTCCTGCCATGTCCGGGAATGAGACCTGCGGATCAATCCCCAGGTGACGGTAGATGGTGGCCAGCAGATCGAATGGCGTCAGCGGGCATTCTGTGGGAAACTCGGCCTTCGAGTTGGTCGCTCCGACCACCTTACCCATCTGCAGCCCACCCCCGGAAATAAGGGCGCTGTAGGCGTCCGGCCAGTGATCCCGTCCCGTGCCGAGCGAGTTTGTTGCGATACGCGGTGTTCGCCCAAACTCACCCACAACGACGACCATGATCTTGCGATCCACACCCCGCTGAAAGATATCCTCAATCAAAGCGGACAGAGCCTGATCGAGATAGGGTAACCGGGTGCGCATATACCCTGCGAAGTGCCCTGGGCGTCCAGCGTTTCCGCTGTGATCATCCCAGTTCGTGTAGTCAGGACCCGTTTGCGGCGTATCGATATAGAGATTCACGACCGCAGTGCCCGCTTCAGCCAGACGACGGGCGAGCAGGCAGCCTTGTCCCCACAGATTTCGGCCGTATCTGTCTCTCAGCACCGGGTCTTCCCGCTGGATGTCGAAGGCGTCGGCCACTTCCGGCGCCGTCAGCATTTGGAAAGCCAGATTTCGGAACTGATCGGTTCCCTTAAGACTTCCGCTCTGATCCAGATTACCCCGCAAACGATCGAGTTGCCGCAACAGGTTCTTGCGATCTTCCAACCCCTGTCCTTCTAATCCCGCTGCGAGCTTCAAATGAGGTGGTGCAAAGTTCGGTAACGATGGATCGCCGACCTCGAAGGGACCATGATGAACGCCCAGGTAAGTTGGACGCGTCATGTATGGCTTCATCGGAAGCGTCACGTAGGGGGGGAGTGAATTGTGAGTCATCCCCCGCACTTTACTGGCGATCGATCCAAAATCCGGATGCTCGCTCTTCGACTGCGATGTCGGATCGAGTCGGCTGGGACGCTTCCCCGTCAGAACAATGATCCCGCCGTCGCTATGAATTCCGATGTCATGATGCAGCGAGCGAATGAGAGAAAACTTATCCGCGATCTTCGCCTGGAGCGGGAAGTGCTCACAGATGTCAATGCCCGGGACGTTGGTCGGGATGGACCCGAACAGACTGCGATATGTCGAGGGAGCCTCCGGTTTGAGATCGTACGTTTCCAGCTGTGACGGACCGCCATGCAGATACAACATGATGACCGAAGTCTGTTCAGACGACCGCCCTGTCGCAGCGCGGGCCGCAAGCACATCCGACAATGACAGGCCACCGAGAGCTAACGCACCGACTTGCAGGAACTCCCTGCGGCGATGTGGGCCACAGCATTGATTCAGCATCGGGATCACTCCTCTCTCCAACTCATTGGCTTGACACGAAATCCGGCATGGTCAGGAATCGCGTAATCACGTTGGACGTAATCCGTGAAATTGCATCGTCGACAAGCAGACAAGGAACATAAGTGATCGACCCGGCCGAGAAGACGGCCCCTCCGCTCTTTGTTTCATAGCATACGATTTCGGCCCCCCCGTCGTCGCAGTTGATCCCCTTCGCCAGTAATACTGTCCCCGGTGGGGAATGTGGACTCATCTTGTCGGTCTCATGGCCGGACGCACCACCGGGAATTCGTTCCTGCAGACTTTTCTCACCGAACAGATCTCCGTTCTTCAGTCCTGTTCCGGCGAAAACCCAATGGTCGTCCCGCACCACTTGATAAGGAGCTGCCGTCATAATTCCTGTATCGGTGCAGACAACGCCGAGCAGGTTCGCCTCTGACTCTACTGTACGATGCATCCTGCTATCCAGATAAATCTCCGGATTCGCAGGGTCGGGCATTCCCAGTGCTCCCCCGGTACTGGGGGCGAGATAGGTTTTAAACCGAAGCCGGTCTTCTCCCAGAAACTCGACCTCACAGTTCAGGCCATTACCACCCAGATAAATGAGCTTTCCACCCCGATTCCAGACCCAGTCCTTGACCTTTTGGTACATCTGCTTTGACCAGTATTCCGGATGAACGCTGATCATCAGGATTTTGTACGAGTCCAGATCGAGATCTCCATTGTGGAGTTGCCATTCTGAATAGTAGTCGTATTCGAATCCTTCCCGCTCCATCCATCCCAGCAGACGCCACTCTGCGGGTGCCATCCCGCAAGTCAGGCGTCCTTCGATCGGGTCTGTCACTTCTTCGTGTTCGCGAACAACATTCCCGATTTCAGGCCGCTCGAAGGAAAGAGGAAGATACTCGTGGTCCTGAAAGCCCCAAACGTTGAACGAGCCCGCATGCGTGTAACGGATCAGGTCCTGCCGCGCGTTGACGACTGGCGCGTCCGGGAGCTGATGAGCGTTGATGTAATTGCTGCGGCCACCAAAGTTGTTATAGGCAAGCCAGGTATTGGTCGATGCCAGAATGGCAATCGGGGCTGTCAGTTGAGCTGGCGCGACGACCCACGGAAACGAGAAGAACTCCCCCGTGCGTTCCCCTTTGGCGTGCAGGTAGTAGAGCCCTGATTTTTCCGGTCCAACCACAAACTGGGTGTGATGAGCGTTATTTCCATAGCCAACACGGTTCCACCCAACCCCGGTCTGGGTGAAATCTCCGTCGGGCAGAATCTGCATGACCGCACGAGGGCCATGTTCATCGAACCAGCCGAGGAGTTTGACGAATTCTCGTTTCCAACCGTACCGCCACAGGCTCAGCCGGTAAGGCTCGGTAGCATGCACGCGGAACTCCGATCGCCCCCCCGTCTGGACGGATCGGGGCCAGACATAACCCAGGATCCCGTCCGATAACAGGCGAAAGTGATGTGGGCGGCGGGAATCAACAGTCATGCGAGAATGCTTTGAGCCGTAACCCTCTTTGACGAGAGTAACGACGTATTCACCTGGCTCCAGATTCGCTACGACCGCTCCTCGGGGAGTCGATCGAACAATGTCCCGTGTCTGTCCTCCCGACTGAAACTCCAGCAGTACGTCGGCAAGTGCTACGTATCGTTCGTCACTGACATAGCCAATCAGCACACCAGTTCCCTCAGTTCAGACTTTGCTGTTCCCAGCGAGAACAGTACGAAATCGTTACACCAGCTTCGCTGCAGATGGTCCTATGTTGATCACAAATTCGAATTAAGTCGCAAGAGTTCCTCCGCTGCTCCCTTAATTGCCGCTTGGTCAGATTCTTTCGTCGGAGACAGAAAAGGGGTAATGGGTCCTGTTTGACTGACACCACAAAGCGACACGGCGTCATGGAGTACCCGCACCGGGTTGATCGAATCTCGCAGTGATTCCAAAGGAACAAACTGCTGACGAATCCGCTCAGCAGTCTCATCATCCCGTGCCTGAAGGGCTCGCAGCATATTCGTTGAAAGCCGCGGAGCGATGCAGACACACCCCGACGTGAAGCCAGCGAGGTGGAAATGCCGCAAATGCACGGCAGCCGGTTGCTCACCCATCCCACTGACGATCAATGTGGGACCGATCGCATCGATCAATCCACTCAGAAAAGGATCGTTCAGAGTGTCTTTGCGAACGATGGCATATTTGATCCAGGAAATCAGACCGTCTTTGAACATCTGCACGACCGTCCCGACATCGACCATTTCCTCGTGTTTGAGATACAGAACCGCCGGGCGTTCAATCCGATCAACGAATCGCTTCATGCCGCTGGCAATTCCCGCGGGAGTCGTCCCGTCGCGACTTGGCAACAGCATCGCAGTGGGAAAGGAAAACTCTCTCAGGATGGCAGCTTGATCCATCATCATGCCGAAGGTGGGACCAACTGACGGTATGACGGTGATGTCTGATCCCGCCGATTCGGTCAGCATCTTCAGTAGCGAAGGATATTCCCGCAGGGAGACATGCGCTAAAGCGGCGTTTCCGCCATACAGCAATGTTCTCACGCCACCCGCTTCCAGATGACGGATCTGCCTGACATTTTCCGCGACATTCAGTTCCAGATTCGAGTCACGAGCTAACGGAGGAACAGCAATCACAGAGTTCGCCAATGAGGCAGGGGTCATTCGTCGCGTGTCCATTGTCGAGCGTTTCCAATGCAATGAAGTGTATAAATGAGTTTCGACCGGGTCTCATCGCGACCGAAGGGCTGACAACCTGGCGGTGCAGCAAACAAACGTCGCGTCGATTAGCATTCCAGTTTCCAACCGGACGACGTAACTCTGAGACTCTATTCTTCGCTGCGGGGCTGACTATTTCCTGATCAGCTTCCAGACATCGGGCTGCATGTTGTTCCCGGCAATCATCCAGAGGTTTCCGTCATGCACCACCAGACTGGCGGCGTGACGAGGATTCCAAGGCGTATCTGGAAGCTCGGTCCAGTCGGTCCCATCCTTCGAAAACCAGACATCTTTACGATTTCCGCCGTTTTCGTGATATCCCTCCATCACCCAGAGTCGATCGTCCCAGACAGCGACATCATGGTACTGACGAGGGTGCCACGCAGCCTTGGAGGTGTGCAGTTTCCAGTGAACGCCGTCCTCAGAACTCCAGACATCGTTGTAGTACTTGCGTTGAGGCGTGGTGGGAGTGTCGTAGGTCCCACCGCCGAGGATCCAGATCCGGCCATTCATCACGGCCGATCCGCCGATCATCCCTCGAACGGACCAGCAGGGTTCTTCAGGTTCAATTTTCTCCCAGTTCACACCGTCCGTCGTGGTCCAGGCGTCGCGGTAGAATCTTTCTTCTCCACCACCAAACGCAGGCATCGTCTGACCTCCGATGACCCAGATCTTGTCCTTATGCACCACGGTGTAGTGCAGGGCCCTCGGCCCCCAGGGAACATCCTTCCCTTTATTGACGTAGTCCCACGTCTTTCCGTCCTGCGAGGACCAGACATCGTTCTGGTAGTGGCGCTGATTGCAATCGCCACCGACGATCCACATCCGATCTTTGTAGACGACATATCCAGCGGTGTGACGCCCCTCCCAGTCGCTGGTCGGATCAAATGATTTGTCTTTGAAGGTGTTGGGTTTGACCAGAGTCCAGTCGGCGCCGTTTTCTGAGGACCAGACCTCGTTATTGCAGATCAAGGGAAAGAAAGGGCGGTCGGCGACGATCGGATTCCATCCACCTAAGAGCCACAGTTTCCCCTTGTAACTCAGAATTCCCGCTCCATCCCTCGCCACCCACGGCGCCTTCATCGTGATTAACTGCCACTCATATTTCGGATCGCTTGACGGTTCCGCGGCATCGACCAGTCCCATTGACCCTAACAGGACTCCTAGAAGTAAGAGTCGACGACAAGCTTCTCGCATCATGCAGTCCTTCTTTGTCAGTGTTCCCGAATACGCGTACCGATGGTCCAAAATCGTTCTTTCGTTTCGGGTGCGGTTAAACACCGTCGGCTTATAATCCATCCTGGATGATTGATTCGAGCTGCCGATTCACCTGTCCCCACAGTTTTGCGGTGATTGGAAGTGTCCACCCTTATCAACTCCTGCCAAGTAATTAATGGCCAGATCCCGTCAGGTGTATTCGGGCAGGAACCGTTTCCAGTTTTCATAAATGATGTTGTGAATGACTTCATCAGAGACACGAGGAAACTTCGTTCCCTCGACGACATCGTTGACTTTCCATTGTCCCGCGATGACCTGAGAGAATGTGGCAGACGGAAAGTCCGATCCTATGATCAGTTTATGCTCGACCCCGTATTCAATCGCCGTCATGAAGGCCTGGTAGTGACGGAGCGGTCGGTAATGTAATGCTGACACATTGGCATAGAGATTGGGGTGCTTCCGAATCAGGACAACGCACTCGGTTTCCCAGGGGTGCCCCATGTGGGCAATCACGATTCGCAGATCCGGGCAGGCAATGGCAATATCTTCCAGTTGCACAGGGTTGGCATACTTGAGCGGACCGGGGCGAACGAACGACGTCCCCTGATGAATATTGACAGGAATGCCAAGCGATTCCGCTTTACGGAAGAGCGGCAGGTGACGGGGGTCTTGCGGGTCCCAGTTCTGATAGATCGGCGACACCTTCAGACCACGGAAACCAAGCTGGTTCACGTAGTAGTCCAGTTGGCTAACACACTCAGGGTCATTGGGATCGACGGAACACCAGCCGATGAAACGATCCGAATGCTCGCGGACGAATTTCGCGATCAGTTCCTGGTCGGCATGAATGCCACAAAAAGGGGCGACGACCCCAAAGACGATCACCTTATCGGCGGTACGCGTGGCCTCCAGTAATTGCTCGGGTCGGGAATCGAACGTGTTTTTATAACTGACATCGTCGCCTGCATAGTAAACATCGGATGAGAGCTTCATCTTTGCCCGTTTAGCTTCCCAGGCGAATTCGACAAATTCCTCAGAGTAATGATCCGGGTACCACATCAAATTCGTATGTGTATCAAACAGCACGTTGCACTCCGGCAGGTATCAGAGATGGTCGAGCAGAGGTCAGTGATCGGCACAAGCTCCCAACGGTTTGAGCACGGGATTACGCTCTCGTACCTGAACTGGTTTCAACGGTCTCGGACGAGGAAACACCAATGACGGCAATTTAAGGAAAACGCGTGTCACGAATTTGATCGACATTCGAAGTCTGGACAGCACAATGCCAGTCGATCCTGTGGATTCTTCATTCTTTCTTCGTCACAGGAACTGCGGGACCGACATACTTGCGATTGATACCACACCCCACCGTTCCACTACCGTAGTAGCCGATGGAAATTCGTCCCACATGCGTCAGCAGGTCATAGGCATCCCAGCGATTCCAGCCATAATCCACTTCCATCCAGAGAATCAGCCTCGCGTAGGCTTCGGCGATCGCCCGTTCTGGCGAGTTCTGGGTGGCAACCGTCATGAGAAACTCGGGGTTCGCGATTCGGATTCCTGTGAGCGGTGATCCACGAAGCAGATCGACCTGAATTGTCGACCACGCTGCCATCTCAAGACCGGTTGCAGAGAGCTCGCCATGCCCCATCGCGGCGTGCGCGTCTCCCAGATACAGGTAGCCACCCGGCACAGAAACAGGAAGAAACAGCGTGCTTCCTGGACAGACCTCCACCAGATCCATGTTCCCCCCGTGGGGTCCGGCGGGGCCAGTGGTGGGTACACCCCAGTCAGGCGCTGTTCCGATGCATCCGAGCATCGGCTGGTAGGGAATCTGAATTCGTTCTTTCCAATGGATGAACCCATCGCGAATCGGACTGACGTGAGCTCCATGAGGGACCTCCGCCCCCAACCATTCGACCAGTTGTTTCGGGGCCCCCGTATAAGTCGCACACTGACCGTCCCGGGGTTCGATCGACTTGATCGTGACGGCCAGATAGTCCCCTTTCTCGGCCCCATCAACGACAATCGGACCCGCGACGGGGTTGCTGTAAGGAACGACAGACTTGTCCCGACGATCGCCCGCAGAACGAATTTGACCAGAGAGAGCGTCTTCCGATTCGACACAAAAAGTCTCACCCGGCTTGACGCGACATCGCGGTTGGCAGTGCCGACTGAATTCATAGACGAGAGGTTGCGCTGGTACCCGTTGCATACACATCCCGCATCAACTGCCACCCCGAAAAGGGGGGATAGGTTGGTGATGATGCAGGAGCCATGCACCCGCATTTTTTGGATACGGTATACAATCCATCGACACCGCTGTCAAACAGTCCGAATCGTATTGAGCGACCCAAGCGGCTGGCCGCTTCCGGGAGACGGATCCCGCCTGACGAAACTGGAAGGGGATCTCTCTCTGCCCAACCCGCTGCTATAATCCTTACGGCTTAACGATTGAGAATCATGGAAGATTCCTTAATGTTATCGGCATCCTTCACTCAGACGAATCGACGGAATAACAGATTGCCTGCGAGCGCATCGCTTCTGGCAGTCCGTCATTTTTTGTGCCCCTACGTAACACTCCCCCCGATATACGTTCCATTCTCCCTGATGACCCTGGCCAGCTTTCACATGTCCTCCTGGAGAGGATGTCCGGCGATGACGCCCGGATTGCAACCAATTGTCGATTGTGTACAACCCACTTCCTCGATATCGTAGATTTCAAACGGGTATGCCCCGGGAAAGATAAACCACATGAGTCGGCCCGTGATTTCCGTTCTGGATCAGATTGCTTCTCGATTGCGTGCGGATGTTCGCAAAGGGGTCTTCGTTCCAGGTGACGCTCTGCGCGAAGAGCACCTTGCCAGTCGCTTTGGCGTCAGCCGCAGCCCGATTCGTCAGGTGCTGCAGCAGTTGACGTTCGAAGGGTTGCTCCACGCCCGTCCGAATTGTGGCACCGTCGTCGCAGAACCGCCAACCCGCGAAGTTGCGGAGGTGCTTTATGAATGTCGGGCCAAACTGGAATGCATTGCCCTGCGGCAATGTTTCCATCTGCTGGACGACGCTGACTTTAAGCAGTGGCGCGATATCCTTGAAGACATGTATGAGTGCTGCGACAGGGAAGATCACAGCGGCGCGTTCCACCAGGATTCGCTATTCCACCGGGTCATTATCGATAAAGCTTCCCCGGCTGGATCACTGGGCGTCTACTTTGCGATCGCAGGTGCAACCAGTGAGTACCTGACGGTCGACCGCAATCGCCCGTTCCATGCGGATTTTCGGGAACTCTATGGAATGCACGCAGCGCTCTATGCCATGTTCCAACTCGGCGATCTCGAGGTTGCCTGCGAAGCGTTGTCACAGCACATATTGAAACAGGAATTTGTCGCCGCCTCATGTCGTTGCTGGACCGAAGCAGGGAAGCCACGTGAAATTGATGGAGTCTATGACAAGCTGGCACAACCTTTGCGACGGGCCGTAAAAAAGAAGAAGGAAGCAGACAAGTAGCACCTGTAGAACAGTGTGCATCAATGGCCTGTACCCCTATTGAGAAGATTGCTCGTGGGGGTGAGCTACGAATTGGCGGAATGGAGAATACCCGGAAGTCACATTGAGGGTCAGGCGTTTTCAAGGGCAGAGGTGCTAACCAACGAGGCGGTCGATGCTTCATTTGTTCACGAATCCCACGCACAATTCCGGGCAAGTGACACGACGTCAATTGCTGAAGATGAGTGCGCTCTCGACCGGTATCGCGGGCGGATTAGGCCATCTCCCTCAAGCCAAAGCAGAGACACATTCTTCCCGCGGCCGTGCGAAAGGATGCATCTATCTCTTTCTCTGTGGTGGGCCCTCACAGCCGGATCTCTGGGACCTTAAGCCCTTAGCTCCCAGCGGCGTCCGATCAGAGTTTGATTCGATTGCGACGAGTGTACCGGGATTGCACTTTGGGGAACTCATCCCACAGGTCGCACGTCATGCCGACAAGTTGGCAGTGATCAGGTCGATGACACATACAGACAACGATCACGTCGGAGCGATCGTTCACTCGCTGCTGGGTCAACTCCCTGCTGGCCCCGGGCAGTTCTATATCGACCGAAAAGATCACCCCGGCCTCGGAGCCATCGTTCAAAGTCAGCGACCTCAAAATAGTCCCCTTCCGCCCTGGATCGTCTTACCCAGATACTTCACCACGGGATCCCCGGCATACAAAGGCCAGTCTGCGGGCTTCCTCGGTTCCCCCTACGATCCGCTCGTTTTCAATAAGGAAACGAAAGCTTCTCTCTCCGATTCCCCCCTCACTTTAGGAGATTTGGAGCTTTCAGCCGGTATCACACGTGAACGTCTGATGGCACGTCATGACCTGTCCCGTTCCCTCGGTCAGAAGTTGACCGCCGGGAATACGGCGCGTGCGGACGAGATGTTCGAACAGGCTTTCGGCATGCTGGTTACTCCTGCTGTTCGCCGGGCCCTGCAGCTCGACGACGAATCGACACAGACCCGAGAGCGTTACGGCAGAAACGAATACGGACAAAGCCTGCTGATGGCGCGACGTCTGATCGAAGCAGGGGTCCAGTTCGTCAACGTCTTCTGGACGTTCTTTGATTCCAAAGGCTGTCAGTTTAACCTGTGGGACAACCATGGTGTCGCCAACGACGTGTGTGGAATTGACGGTCAACTGACGGGACGGCAACAACTGACGCACCAGTACTGCACTCCCTCCTTTGATCGATCATTTTCGGCCCTGATTGAAGACCTGTCTGATCGGGGACTTCTGGACGAGACACTCGTAGCGGTGGCAGGAGAATTCGGCAGAACGCCCAAGATCAACGCTACGGCCGGACGCGATCACTGGGCACACTGTTACACACAGCTTCTTGCAGGAGGGGGCGTTCGTGGTGGGAGTATCTGGGGTGAGAGCGACGCACAAGGGGCTTATGTCGCACGCGATCCCGTCAGCCCGGACGACTTCGCCGCCACCATCCTGCACGCCTTTGGCATCGATGCGGAGTCGCTGATTAAAGACAACCTGGGCAGACCTTTACCGGTCACAACGGGGCGTCCTGTCACAGCGTTGTTCTGAATCGCCCTCATTCTGTTGTTAGCGGAAGCAAGGCTTTACGGCAGCTTAATCTGGAATCAGCGTCATGCAATGGATGATCCGGCTACTTTCCGTCAACGCCTTTGTCGCAGTCGCCTCTGTCGCGGGCGCACAGGAAGTGGACTATCTGAAAGAGATTCAACCCATCCTGAAACAGCGGTGCTGGTCCTGTCACGGTGCATTACAGCAGCAGGTACAACTTCGTCTCGATACCAGGCAAAGTATGGTCAAAGGAGGAGACACCGGTCCCGCGATTGTTCCTGGACATCCCGAACAGAGCTTGCTGATAGAGCGAATCTCGTCCCCTGATCCCGCGATGCGGATGCCCACCGAAGGGGCCCCTTTATCGGCCGCTCAAATTGACTTGATCCGGAGATGGATCGAGCAGGGTGCCACGGCTCCCGCTGACGAACTCCCCGAGCCGGATCCACGAGAACACTGGGCGTTTAAAGCCCCC
>NZ_DASWWZ010000374.1:0-11130 GCF_036405755.1 Schlesneria sp. | reverse complement strand
GACCCCTGTCCCCCCCTTCAGATTTTCGATCCCGGTGAAGTTGAAGTTGCCATTCACGTTCCCGGTATTGCGATCCATGATGGTCCAGACGTTCGTCGTGGTTGTCGAGTTGGCCCCCGTCAGCATGTCATTGTCCGAGGTGCCGATCAGGTTCGAAATGTAGGCGTAACCTCCTCCGATCGCACTGGCAGGACTGGTGTAGACGTTCACGTTCGTATTCAACGTCGACTGCAGGCCAACGACGATTCCGTTGTTACGGCTGGAGTAGTCCAGGGTGTTCGTTCCCAGTCCGGCATTAACCACACCCGAGACGAAGCCCACGGGCAGGAAGCGGTAAGTGTCGTTCGCAATTCCACCAGAAAGATTTTCGATGGAACTGAAGAAGAACGTGCCGTTGAGATTACCCGTATTGCCACTGGTGATCGACCAGTCAGTGGCGAGGTTGGTGCCGATCAACGTGTCAAAGGCACTGGGGGTCGCACCGCTGCTGCCGACAAGATTCTGGATCAGCAGGAACCCACCACCTACCGCCGTGGCGGAATTGGTCTGCAGATTCACCACGATGCTCTCGGTGCGGCCCGAGTAATCCAGCGTATTCAGGCCCAGGCCTCCGTTGATGCTGCCACTCACGAAGCCTGCTGCGGAGAACTTGAAGGTGTCGCTGACCGTTCCCCCAATCAGGTTTTCGTACCCGGTGAAGTTCGTCGTCGTAAAGACACTTTCAACCTTGCCGGAATTCTGACCTTCGATCTTCCAGACGTTCGTGTTATTGATCCCGGTCAAATTGTCCGAGCCCGAAGTTCCGATGAGGGAATTGATCTGGCTGAATGTTCCACCGATCGCGGTTGAGGTGTTCGCCTGCAGATTGGTCACAACGCCGATGCTGCGAGCGGAATAGTCAATCGTGTTGGCCCCGCCACCACCGATCACGTTGCGGGAAACAAACCCTGTCGGACTGAAACTGAATGTATCCACATCACTTCCCCCCTTCAGGGTTTCAAACCCCGAGAAGAAGTTCTGAAGATTGATATTTCCGGCGTTGCCGCTGGTGATCTGCCAGGCGTTCGCGGTATTCGAACCGGTCAGCGAGTCAGTGTTGTCGGAACTTCCCAGGAAGTTGGTCATGTTCGAGAACTGACCACCAATCGCGGTCCCCTTGCCCGTTCCGATGTCGACGAGGACTCCCGCCGTCCGGCTTGAGTAGTCGAGGGTGTTAATTCCCCCTCCCCCTTCAACATTGCCGCTGACGAAACCGGCTGGCCCGAAACGGAAATTGTCGATCTGGCCGCTTCCCACCAGATTCTCGACGTTGCTGAATGCTTTCCCATTCAAGGTGCCCGAGTTGGGACCGGTGACCTGCCAGTTATTGGCGGTGATGGGAGAAATCAGCGTGTCGTTTCCGGTTCCTCCGTCCACCGTCAGAGTCGTGGACTCGAAAACGCTGTTGATGGTGATCTGATCATCGTTTCCATGACCAAAAACATTGATCGTGTTAATGGTTGTGGAGGAATCGTACGTCGTTTCGACGCCGTTCTGGATGACCTTCACTCCATTGGAGTCCTGGGTGACAGAGATGGTATCTGCCCCGGCAGTCCCATCGATCTTCAACGTGGTCCCCATCAGCACAGGAGAAAGTACGCGTCGTGCTTCCAGCAGTTCGATTCCTGTGTAGCCCAGGCGAGTACGTGGGCGGAATTGGCCTCGTTTGTGGTCCAGCCAGTTGCGGAACAGATCGAGCATGCCCATTTTCGTTTTCCTCTGATGTGGAGGCGGCGATGGCCAGCCACCACGCGCGGTTGCGGAAGCAAACTATTGACGCACAATCCCGAACGCTGGCAGATCCCATACCGGGAGCCATGCAGCGGAATTCAATTTCTACCTGGATCAGTTTGTCGAACGGGGGGAATGCCCCTCAGCAAGATTTGAGTCCCCGCTCATGCGAGCGGAAAAAATTGAGAAAAACTCAACTTTTTCACTCTCCGTAATCTGGTCAATATAGACCGCCTGCGTTGAGTTTGTTTCCTCAAACTCCGAGCGGGATCGGATTCCCGCGAAGATGTCAGGGGACCTTACGGCTGGAATGCCCTGTTACGTCTTTAGGTGACGAATCGGTTGTAGCTCTCAGCAACACCTTCAGCCTGTATGCATGTTTCCAGACAGGTTGCACAAACATGCGCATAAGATATTTGCGTATAGTCGTTTACGTTGTAAATCGACGAAGACGTGAACGGCCGCCTGTAGGGGTCTTAGGGTGGCGACATTTTTGACAAAAGTTTGACAATCACATGACGGTCGTCTGACACACAAATTCCGATCTTTTCATAAGATCCTTCGGCGCGCAAGCAGGACGTTCAGCGCGATTGGTGACCGAGGAATGGACTCGCTCGGCAATCAATGAAAACCTTTGATTTGGAAAATACATATGTCAATTGTGTCCCCCAATCGCGCGAAGTCGGATAAACACACCCCTTTCCGTGATGTGCCCCGTGAGCACGTTTCGGCCCCTGCGGTCGCGAAAGAAACGCCAATCTGGGAACCCTGGTTGCCGGAACGGTTGTCCTGGAAACAGGTTGACTGGGTGATCGTCGGCTGGATGGTCGCCATGCATGCCGGTGCTCTGGCAGCCCCCTTCTTCTTCGAGTGGAAGGCTCTGGCCGTGTGCGTATTCCTGCACTGGTTCACCGCCAGCATTGGTATCTGCCTGGGTTACCACCGCTTCCTGTCGCATAAGTCATTCAAACTTGTCAGCCCCATCCGTTTCGTCACTCTGATGGCCGGTGCCCTTTCCGGAGAAGGCTCTCCACTGGCTTGGTCCGCAACACACCGCCTGCATCATCAGCGGTCTGATCAGCCCGGCGACCCACATTCACCTTTGATCAGCGCGATCTGGTCGCACCTGACCTGGATGTTCCTCCGTCGCACGAAAGAGGAACAACAGGCTCTCTATAAGAAGTACACCCCGGACCTGATGAGTGATCCGCTGCTCCAGTTCTTCGAAAAGACTTACTCGCTTTGGCTGATCGGTTCGGGTGTCGCTCTGTACGCGATCGGCGGACTTCCCATGTTGTTGTGGGGCCTTTGTGTGCGAATGGTGATGGTCTATCACGGAACGTGGTTCGTCAATTCGGCCACACACCTGTGGGGCTATCGCAACTACGACGTTCGCGATGAAAGCCGTAACCTCTGGTGGGTGGCGATCTGGGCGTACGGAGAAGGCTGGCACAACAATCACCACGCTCACCCCCATGTGGCTCCTGCCGGACACAAGTGGTGGGAACTCGACCCCACCTGGTGGGCCATCAAAACACTGCGATTCTTCGGCATGGCCTACGATGTCGATGACCGTATTCCGACGACCCGAGCTCCTGCGGCCGATGCCTGATCGTCCACGAGTGAATTGAACAATGAATCTGGTCCCCTGCGGAACTCCGCAGGGGATTTTTTTTGCGTCCCCCGTCCACCAAAAACACGGCATACGGGCATACGCCCCTCATCGGTCAGAGCGTCCCGGCAGAAGACTCCCCCAGGTTTCCCCTCCGGCCCGAAGCCCAGAATAGAGAATCCCTTCATGCGGTTCCCGCTGTCATCTACCGAACGGTGGAGTTATCACGCGCATCCATTAACGACCGGACGACGCTGAAACCGGGGTCGCGACGAATTTATCGGTCGTGACGCACGACGTCGCCTGATTTGCTTCCGCGAGGATCGTCTCACGAAGCTCGGCCACTAGAAAAAAAGAGCCGGTGATGACGATCAGGTCGTCGGGGCCTGACAGACGTTTCGCGAGTGTCCACGCGGACAGAGGATCGGGTGCGAGATGAGCGGGCCGCGTTGTCATGGATTCGACCAGACCTGACAACTCTTCCACACTGACGCCGCGAGGATTATCTCGATACCGAGTCAGAATCAGGGTGTCGAACTGCGGAAGCAGTTGCTGCAAGATCCCGGCGACATCCTTATCTTTCGTTGCTGCGAATACGAGAATTCGCTTTGAGTGCGACTGTTCTTCCCGCATCGCAGCAACCAAAGCCCGGGCCGATTCCCAGTTGTGGGCCGCGTCGATGATCACGGTCGGGGACTGAGCGATCATTTCGACCCGCGCGGGCCAACTGACCCCCTGCAGTCCGGATTTCACCTCCGCATCAGGCAGGCTCCACCCCCGAGTGCGTAGCTCGTCGACGACGGCCAGTGCGAGCGTTGCGTTTGTCGCCTGATGTGGCCCCCGCAGCACAATCGGAACATCTTTCCACAAGGATGTCGGCGTGCGGACATCGATCTGCGAAATCCCCTGCGATGCGGTTCTTCGTTCAATCAACTCCAAGTCTCGCCCCAGCAGCGTCAGCGGTGCCTGCCTCTCGCAACTGGTCTGTTCGATCATTTCACGTGCTTCTCCAGGGCCCACCCCGGAGATGACCGGCACCCCGGTTTTGATGATCCCAGCCTTTTCGTAGGCGATCTGGTGCAGCGTGCTTCCCAGGACATGGGTGTGGTCGCGGCTGATGTTGGTAATAACCGTCACGAGCGGACGACAAAGATTGGTGGAATCCAGCCGGCCACCTAATCCCACCTCGAGCACCGCCAGATCGACTTTCCGGTCGACAAAATGTTGCCAGGCAAGAGCGGTCGCCAGTTCGAAATAGGTTGGCTGCATTCGACCGGGGAGATTGTCCATTTCGGCAATGGTAGGCAGCAGCCGATTCACCAGTTCGACGAGTTCCGACTGGCTGGGCTGTACCCCATCGACCGTGAAACGTTCTTCAAACGCCGTAATGTGAGGTGAGATATACAATCCGCAGCGGTAGCCGCAGGCTTTGAAGATCGACGACAGCATCGAACAGGTTGAACCCTTCCCTTTCGTCCCGGCGACGTGGACGACAGGAATTCGCTCGTGGGGGTTCCCCATCAGTTCGAGGAGCAATCGCATCCGATCGAGTTTGAAATCGCTCGTGGAATAGGCTTCGGCGTGGACTCGTTCGTAATTAATTCGGCCAAACAGGTACTCGATTGCCTGTTCGTAGGTCTGCAAAGACTCCGGCATGTGAGATTCCGGCTGAATCCTGAGATGTGATGACAACGTTACGCAGTGCACATTGTTGAGCGCGTCATCGCCTATTTGTCTCGCTTACGGCGAGGTCGGAAGAACCGCGTCGATTCTTTTACCACTCGGCGGCGCGACGCGATACGGACCAATAGCGTCAGCAGAAAATTCCGCCAGCCGGGAATAACGCACTGCCTGCGCCGCTCGGCCGCTCGCAGGGCTGACTTGACGACAGGCTCCACGGCCAGCGACGAATGCTTCTGTAGCCAGCCCGGTGCCCCTGCGACATCAAAAAAGCTGGTGCGCGTCACCCCCGGACAGACTGCCGTAACCGTAATTCCCCGATCTTTCAGCTCACAATGCAGAGCCTCGCTGAAGTGCAGCACGAACGCTTTACTGGCGGCGTAGACACCCATGTAGGCCACTGGCTGAAATGCCGACAGCGACGAAACATTCAGGATGACGCCGTGTCCTCGTTCCAGCATCTGGGGAAGGAGCCGATAGGTCAGTTCCATCAATGCCGAGATATTGAGTCGCACAAGCTGCAGCAACCGCTCAACGTCGGCCTGATCCACTTCTCCGACCACACCAAAGCCAGCGTTATTGACGAGCAATTCGACGATGACCCCTTTTGCAGCGATTTCCTTCAGAACTCGCTGCGGCTCAGCCGGATCGGAAAGGTCGGCAGAGATAATCTCACACCGCGTCCCATGCTTGGTATGGAGCTCTTGAGCCAGTTCCGCCATAAGCTCGGTGCGGCGTGCGACGAGAATCAGGTGCATGCCGCGTGCGGCAAGTTGGCGCGCGAACTCAGCACCCAAGCCCGCAGAGGCTCCAGTGACGAGTGCCCATCGATCCGCCATCTGCTTCCACACGCTACGATCCCCGCGTCTTGCGATGCCCGTGAGCAAATGAGAAGGTGAAATCCGCGATGATTCTGCCTTCGCGCCATGTTGCGGGCCTCCGGCCTGCAACGTTCGCTACACTACGACCCAACTGATGCTGATCAAGACGTCTGCAAGGATTCTGCTGTCCTGCCGAATTCTTTCGAGGGCCCCAAACCCACTCCGCGCAAGTCCGACGAACGACTCGGCGAAACCCCATGAACTTCAGCACAGAATCAGAACCACATTGCGAGCTGTCACCAGATCAGGTTCTTCGACATGACACCGCGACCAGACACAGAATGATATCACAACAGAGTCCATCGAAAAAGTCAGTTGGAATGCGAAACCGGCAGTTTGGCCTGAACACATACCATTGTTTTCCGAAGGAAGAAGCATCGCGTGAAAATGCCACACATCGCGTGTGAGGGTTCGCTTCCCGACTCTTTAGGACTCTGCCAATTCTCCGCAACCGTGTGCATGAAGACTGCGGTGAGAGGTGCTATTGCACACTAGCCCGAAATTGCCACGATTCGCTTCAGACACGCAAGGAGATTTGCGATTGCGACTGATCGTGGCACAGCCGCATTGAAAGCGGGGAGCGAACATGGATGACGGACAAGGGAAACGAGCGGTCTTCCTCGACAGGGACGGGACGGTGAATGTTGAGGTTCACTATCTCTCGCAGCCAGAACAACTGGAACTGCTCCCGACGGTGAGTGAAACAATTGCCCGCCTGAACGCGCTGGGAATCGACGTTGTCGTCGTGACGAATCAGGCAGGGGTTGCCCGGGGATACTTCCCTGAGCATAGACTTCAGGCCATCCACGATCGTCTGCAGCAACTTCTGGCCGACGAGGGGGCAAGCGTGACAGGCATCTATTATTGTCCGCACCATCCTTCCGCGGGGTTGGGCCGCTTCAAGACGGTGTGCGAGTGCCGCAAGCCACTGCCCGGCATGCTGCTGCAGGCGGCTCGTGAGCATGGCATCGACTGTTCCCGCTCACTGATGATTGGCGACCGGGACAGCGACCTTCAGGCCGGCGCCGCCGCCGGGTGCACGACGGCACTTGTCAGAACCGGCTACGGTCAAGAAACGAGCGCAACACTCAAACTGGACCAGGTCCGGGGACTGGGTGTCTTCACGACAGTTGAAGATGCCGTCAAAGCCTGGCTGGCACTCGATCAGAACAAAGTCCTGCCCAGCGACTCGAGTCTGGCGGAGGAATAATGCAGGTCCACGCAGAACGTGGGGGAATCTGAATCTCCCGGGAGTGGCTCGGGTCACTTTCAGACCTCAATGCATACTCCTCAGAGGCATGTCGCACCTGCAAGACACTTGCATCGAATGGACGTGACCAAACAGGGATCACGATCCCACTCGGCACGGCTCGAAGCCATTGCGATGAAGCGGAAGTGAGACTGGGGTCACTGGCACGGCCCTGAATAGAAAGACGTCGGGCACAGCGTTGAACTGCCCCGACGTCCACTTTACTCAAGAATGTCGAGCGGCCCTGCGATGATCAGAACTCACCAACGACCTGATTGTCGCGACGATCACCGAGTCTCTGATAGGTCATATAGTCAATATTCTCGCTGATGAAGCGGACAGTCCCATCTCCCAGCAGGAAATGAGCGCCCCCCACGTGCCGTGACTTAAAGCCCATTGACGTGTTCCATGCCATCGGACTATTGCAACCGGGCCCAGTGGGAGTGCATGTATCGAAGTTGATTGGCGCAGTCGTCGCGTAAAAGTTCGTGTTCGAGTTAGCCCACCCCAGTTGTGCGTGATCCGCACACTCAGCACGGATTTCTCCCATGAAGATTGTATTCGAGAGACCATCCGTGACGTCACGGAAACGAGCAGCGTAACCTCCGCGACTGTAGATCCCTGAAATATTGGCTGGGTTTGAACTACTCGCCAGGCCGTCTCCTCCTGTGCCGAACACGTTACCCTGATATGACGTACATCCCATGTAGGATGAGTGGTGCTGGGCTCCATCGGACAAACCATAACTGGCTGTCGCCCAGTTAAACGACGTCCCTGATTCATACCCGGTGAGAGGATATGTCGTCGGTGTCGTATCGCTGGGGCAGCGCAACCCCGGCGGAGTGATTTCAAAATATCGATTGCCGACAGGTGCCGTACTCGGCACGGGTTCTGTCCAGCTCCCCAGACGCGAATTGAAGTTGATCGTGTTATACAATGGCGCTTGATCGAAGTACGGCAAGAGATGAACAAGCGCTCCCACACCAGAAAAGCTACAGCATCCTTCCCCTGCCCGGATATTGGTAATACTCGCCGGCAGAATGTTCACCACGTCGTTGTAGTTGTGGATCGCCAAGCCTAGTTGCTTCAGGTTATTCTTGCACTGAGTTCTTCGCGCTGCTTCTCGAGCCTGCTGAACGGCTGGAAGCAAGAGTGCAATCAAGACGGCGATAATTGCGATAACGACTAACAATTCAATCAGCGTAAATCCACGCAGCTTGGACCTGAACATGGGCTACTCCTCCGCAATCATGAAAGCATGAAAAAAGATAAAACCTGCTTGCCCGCTTGCTATGCGACAAACTCAGTCCTCCAGGACAATTTCTTTCTCGTTAGATCCTTCTTCAATCGTGTATTGAAGAGGAGTCTTCAGGGAATCAGAGTACTTAACGGGAATCATCCCCTTGGGAGGTTTGGGAGGACCGTTTTTTGCGAGGTCTGCGGGAGTCATTGGTGCAGTTGGGGCGGCCACCTTGGCCACTGTCACCTTGTGAGTGCCAATCGGCGCACCATCATTGGTATCGAAAGTAGTAAGCTGGAAACGACCACTGCTGTCGGTACGCCCTACAGCCGCCCGAGGGGCACCATCCATCATGAATGACACTGCCGCATCGGTGACTGGCTCACCCTTATACTTCACAACTCCTTTTACCTTAGCGAGTTTAGGACGGTTTTTAACTCCAGAACCGCAGCCGCTGAGGAATGTCATCGCCAGAAGACACGGGACGCATAAACCTGCTACACACACGCGAAATCGCATCCGAAATAATCCTTCACTGGGGCTGCGAGTTGAGTTCCTCACAAACAAACAAATGAGTTCGGTACTACGAGAAGTCCCAACTGTTCACGGGTTAGATGCCGACAAGCACTAACAGCGCAGACTTCGGCCCAAAGATTTAACGTAACAATACCAGAGTCACCCACTCACTCACTCGTGACAGCGAGACGGATCAACTCACATGCCTGACACGGACTGACAGAAAGACCGCCGCAAAGAAGCAACTAAACGCCTCTATCGTTTACCTGCTAAGAGCAACACCAAGAAGCGGAATTCAAGACACGATCGAACGCTATAAAAGTGACCTCGGCGGGTCGCCGGGTTATTACGTCACACGTGAATGTAAGGTTAAACGGAGATAGATCCTATTGAATCAACGAAGTCCGATATTGTCAACGCCGCACTCGTCTCATTGGCTGAATTTACGATGAAGCCGTAAGTTGAACATTTGTATCGATCTTCCGCAGCGCGGACGCCTTGCCCACGTGCCGGCCGGGTCAGCTCGGCGAAACGAGACCTCACCGCCCCCCCCCCCGCATTGACGGATTATCCGCAGTGGAAGGGGATCACAGTATTTCTCGCCAGTTGGCTGCAACCGTATCCGCCACGTCATCCAGTTGGCCCGAAAAGGCGATCTTGGTCATCGCGAGGGCGAATCCCGCCGCCTGCTGAATCGTCGCTTTGGGAGGCATCGCAAGCACATTCGCGTCCGTCACGATATCGACGACCGCAGGGCCGGGATGCGCCAGAGCCTGTTCGAGTGCCGTTCGAACATCGGCTGGGTTTTCAACTCGAATACCCAGCATTCCCAGTGCGTGAGCGACCGCGGCGAAGTTGGGATTTGTCAGGTTGCAGCCGAAAGGAGACATTCCCGCGACTTCCATTTCGAGGTGCACCATTCCCAACGAATGATTGTTGAAGATGACGATCTTCACGGGAAGATTCTGTTGCCCCAGCGTCAGGATATCCCCCATCAGCATCGCGAATCCTCCATCGCCAGAAAGGGAAACGACCTGCCGGCCCGGGAACGCGGCCTGAGCTCCGATCGCTTGCGGCAATGCGTTGGCCATCGAACCATGAACGAACGATCCGATTAACCGTCTTCCCTTCGAAGCACTGAGGTACCGTGCAGCCCAGACGCAGCACATCCCGGTGTCTGCCGTAAACACCGCGTCCTGATCGGCGAGTTCGTCAATGACCGAAGCGACGAATCCGGGGTGAATCGGGGTTTGCACACTGCCATTCTCGATACCCGATCGCAGTTTCCGTTCGGCCTTTTCATGTTGCTTCAGCATCGCGTCCAGAAATGATCGGTCGGTTTTCGGTTCAAGTAGCGGAAGAAGTGCTTCAATGGTGGCGCGGATATCCCCGCACAAACCGAGTTCTAACGTCGCCCGCCGGCCGAGGCGTTCGGCACGAATGTCAACTTGCGCGATTTTCGGCCGCGTTGGAATGAAATCGCGATAAGGGAAATCCGTCCCCAGGAGCAGCAGCGTCTCACATTCATGCATGGCATTGTAAGCGGCCCCCCAACCCAGCAGGCCACTCATCCCGACTGCGAAGGGATTGTCGTAATCGATCCATTCCTTCCCGCGGAAGGCAAAGCCGATGGGAGACTTCAAACGGTCGGCCAGTTCAATCAGTTCGTCATGAGCCCCCGCGCAGCCGCATCCACAGAACAGTGTGATCTTGCTCGATTCGTTGAGCAGGCTCGCCAGCTTTCGCAGGTCCGAGTCATTCGGACGGACGACCGGATTGGCAACAACCACCGGATGAGCAGCCATATTGGCCGGGGCCTGTTGCGAAGCAACATCACCAGGAAGCACGATGACGGCAACTCCGCGGCGCGTCAGCGCATATTGAATGGCCGACTGGAGCACGCGCGGCATCTGCGTGGGATTCGAGATCAGCTCGCAATAGTGGCTGCACTCGCGGAACAACTGGTCCGGATGTGTCTCCTGAAAATAACCGAGCCCGACTTCGGTGGACGGAATATGCGAGGCAATGGCAAGCACCGGAGCCATGCTGCGGTGAGCGTCGAACAATCCATTGATCAGGTGCAGATTCCCCGGACCGCAGCTTCCCGCACAGACTGCCAGTTCACCTGTGAGTTGAGCTTCCGCCCCCGCCGCGAACGCGGCAGACTCCTCGTGCCGCACAT
>NZ_DASWWZ010000373.1:0-8867 GCF_036405755.1 Schlesneria sp. | reverse complement strand
TTGAAGTAGTACCGCAATGGACACGACTGAAACGTGGTGATCGCTGAAAAGCTGATGTAATCGCGATGGGACTTTGGTTGAAGCACGGCATTCGGCCCCACGGCTGGCGCGATCATCGGGTGCCTCCCGTACCCGCTGGTTGCGCCTTCAGTTCGTCGATCAACTGCGATGCCTGTTGGATGCCTAGATCCTCGACGGCACGAACGCCAAGTTTCTCCAGTTGCTGACCGAGATCCAGTCGTTCGCGATTGGCAATTGCCCGGATCGCCCGGATTTGTGACTGTGTCGCAGTGCGCCGATTCAAATGATGCGGGCTGTGATTGCCATTGGTCGCATGACCATCGGCATCTCCGTTAAATCGTGGTTCTCCACCGCGCCCGCTTCCATTTTGGGAGACTGATTGTTGGTTGATCAGTTCGGCTTCGACTGATGACTTAGCCATTCCGAATAGATGTCGGATCTGATGCCTGAGCCGATCGGGATCTCCTACAGCACCGGAATCCAATTCCAGTTCCAAATGCACACTCGCTCCGATCGAGCCGTAGTCGGGTAAGCCAATCTTCTTCGACAACCCGACGTTCAGTTTCAAAGGCATACTAGGTCGTCCTTTCTTGTCGCTGGAGGTGATGATGGACGGGCGATCGCTATTCGGAAAGCGGAAGCGATCGCAGTTTTGCGGCCAGCTGCTCGATTTCGTCAGCATTAAGCGGTTTGATGCCCCTCATCCCAACTCCTTTCAAGTAGGGCCTCGCGGATTGATTTCCACCTTGAGCGATTTCATCCTTCCAGAACATCAATGCGGCCAGAGTCGTGGCCAATTCACGCAACGTGATCATGTGATGCGCCCTGTTTCTATGGATTGGTGGATTCAAGACACATTCGCTGATGCATTAGTCAGCTCTCAATCGCTTGCACAGCACGTAGCGATTTCAAAGCGGACCGCATCAAGTTTGACTGGTGGAGCTGACGTGTCAGCCCCACCACCAGAGCGTTCGTCTTCGCCAGCACATCGCTTGGAGTTGCTCGTAGGGATTCGCCGTCTTCAATGAGCGATGCCAGCGTTGTCGTGTCCGACCGACGGCTTTCGGTTGCCGTCGAGTTCCAACGCTTGACGCAAATTTGAGTGAACACCTGCAACCCATTTGCGAGAAAGCTCAATCACAGCACCTCCCTTTTGACTTCTGGGTGTGACGGGTCTTTTGAGCCTGTTGGCCGGGGGCGCTGCCCCGCATCGCCTGGCAGAACTGGTCCATTACCCAAGCCAGACCGGCCCACGCGATGAGCGTAGGCCAGCCCAGAAGAAAGAATGCAACGAAGCAAATCACACCCCAGAACGCGACGTACCGGTGACTGGCTGACTCGAGTCGGTCCAACCGTTGGCGTCGCTCGTTGTGATCCGCCTCAGGCCACCTCCGCAAGCAAACTCGTCGTTCGGCATGAATCGTCAAAGTCGTGGGACAACTCCTGTTCGTCCCAGTCGATGAATTGCGGCGGACGTTGATCCACTTCCGGGTCAAAGTTGTCGTCGTGCAGATCGATGAGTGAAAAACCGCGGCGGCGGATGACCCGTAATTCTTCGCCAGTTGCGGTGGCCACGGCACAGTCCAGATCGCGTTGATTTCGGTTTAGTCGCGACATGTCATTCTCCATAGGAAAGGAAAACGACCGCCCCGGCGTGGGCGGTCGTGGAAAACACAACCGCCCGCAGATGCGAGGCGACGATTCAAAGCAGTGGGATCAACCGCCTGGGATTACCCAGTGGTTCCGCAACCATGTAACTTCAGCATCCAAAGCATCGGTCCGAGTATCGAAAGGACCCAAGATCGGACCTTCAACCGGTGACAGGTCGGCCGTCCATTGCCCGTTTGAAGTCGGTTCAACGTGCGAACCTCGTCGAATTGAAACTTGGCCGAAGGAACGCAGGTCGATCGATTCGTCATAAACACAACGGATGTCCCCGGTCAGTGCAATAACTAGATCCATCAGCCCTCCTGTTGTGGTCGTCGCAGTATGTTTCGGCGCGGACGATCGACCATTAGCCCATCGAGTCCTGATTGTACGCTCGACAGTTGAGTTCCCAACCGCTGACGGAGCGCAGCATTGTCGCGCAATTGCTGCGGTTCCACTCCCCTCATGACACGTTGGGCTCGCTGAACGAGTTCGTCGAGTTGATCGTTTGAGCGGACATTCAGCGAGCGAAACCGTTCGAAGAATTCCATCAGGTTGGTCACCGCTGTGTCTCGGAACACTTTGGGTTTGCCATCAGCATCGCCGCTCAACCGTTCACCGAGATGTTCGACGAGCTTCGATAATTCTTCGAGAAATGCTTGCTCGGCCAGTTGGACCGCTTCATCGAAACGTGCCTCCACCCGTTGGCATTCTTGTTCATACAACTGCGGATTGAGCTGCCGAAGGTAGTCCGGCGGTTCCACCGACGGGTATTCATGCTCGATCCCGAAGAGACCAATCAGTGTTGCTGGATAGTCCCCGGAATCGTAAAGATCCCCGAGTCGTCGCTGCGCGGCGATTCGAAGCTCGTCGTATTTGCGATCGAGTGTCTCGACAGCTTCGGTCAATTCTTCACGAAACGCGGACATCTGCCGATCAAAGTCGCTGATTGTTCGTTGAGAAATGAGGCGGATGCCGGGTTCGGGATAAGGCAATGACACCGCCCGCCAATAGCTCAGGCAGCGCCCCTTGATCGCCGTCACCGCCTTGAATGCCGGATGCGATGTGTCGAGCAGTTTCTTTCCTGCCGAAAGGTATTTCCCTTCAGCGCCGAACGAGTCGGCGGCTTGATTCTTCTGCTGGACCGTCAATGTCTTCCGAGTGCCAAGCCAAGTGAAACTCAACTTGATGGCTGCCATTGTGCCGCGTAGTCGTCCCGCAGCGGTTATACGGTCCGATGAATCAGTCGACGGTTCGTCGAGGAGTGAAGTCGCCATGTCGTTCCTTTCGAAATCAGAAATGAAAAAAGCCGTTCGACCCTGGCAGGAATCGAACGGCGATGATTTGTCAATGAGACTAGATTGAAGAGTCAGGGGGTGATCGTGGGGAGAGCGAAAGTGGTACCGCTGTACCGTTCTTGTAATACTGCTTGCATCAGTTCAATCTCGCGAAATTGCTGTTGCCTCTGTTCTTGGGCTCTCAATCCCTTTTTGATCCATTCGCGAATCGGGCCAGAGTCCATCTTCTCCAGAACGTCGGGATCGGCATGGACTGAGCCAAATAGTAGTTCAGTTAATGCCATCCGTTGATCAATTGTATCAGCGGGTTGTGCGAGCTTCTCCTTCTTCATGTACTCATCCAATTGATCTTTCAATTGAAGTAGCTCGTTCTCGATCACCAGATGGCGCGCCACCATCTGCACAAGATCTACATCCACATTAGCCGTCGACGCTCGTTTTGCGGCTTCAGCTTGTTGCTGCAACTGTTGAAACAATCGTTCGTAGAATTTCTCGGCAGGTTCCTGACCGGAAGGGAATTGAAATCGAACCAAATGCAGGTTGGCCACAGCAGCCTGCCAGTAAGTTAAAGTGGCTGAACGTTTAGCGACTGCCGGCAGCACGCTGTTCTTGGTGTACGGGACCATTTTAACATGGTCGTACTTACCATCGACACGAGCGTTTTGGTTGCCCCAGGGCGATGGATGCCGTGGCCCCCAACCGGCCAACGCCATCATCAGAAAGACGATCGGCAACGAGATACCCCCGAGTAGGCACCCCTTGAGTTCTTGCAGTGCCCCAACCGGCTCTGTTTTCGCTTGAGTGTCCGATCGAAAACGTAGCTCGATATTGTTCGCGACCCACCAAAAAGATAGAAATGTCGCCAAGCCTATCAAGAGGAACAAGCAAGTCGCGAAAGTTTCCCCAAAGGCGTTCCCTTCGCCTTTCCACCAAAGCATGACTGCCCTGCCGATTAGCAGGACGACGATGAGTAACACTCCGCCGGACAAGAGTGCAGCGGAGCTTAACCACGGGCGTACTGCTCGAAGCAAGCTATGCAACGGAATTGCGGGCTCTCTGTCCGGTTGTGACGCAGGCTCTGAGGTCATAGTGATGGCATCCGAGAAGGTAGTGTTGGGAACTGTTGGCCTGTCATCTGTTTGTCCATGACATAGGTGATTTATCCTCTGTCTGGGACACAACGAAATGTGAGGAGGCGTCTCCGTGAATTCCTATGAGGCACTGTTCGCCGCCGCCGGCGATACTCATCGGCATCACACCAAATGCTACTCATAGTCCGTGGAGTGCTACTCATTGTCAACATTCAATGGTTCGTATGGGAAAACGAGCCGACATCCTGGAGCGATTTGGACTGCGCGTCCGCGAGTTGCGGAAGGAGCAAGGCTATACCCAGGAGAGTTTCGCTGCGGCATGCCAACTCGACCGAACCTACATGGGTGGAATCGAGCGAGGAGAACGGAATGTGGCACTGCGGAACATCGAAGCAATCGCCAATGCTCTAGGAATCGCGCTATCCGAGTTAATGGAAGGGCTATGAGGCGAAGTTGGCTTACATGCCACTTCAGTTCATCGAGCTATCGCGATTGACCTTCCGTCGCGAACCCGATTTGCTAGTTGAAACCTGATAGATTCCGGGCTGTTGCGCCGACACGCAGCGACCGCTAGCCCATGCCCGGAGCCGTTCGATGTTCTCTGCTGCGGTCACGGCGACTGGAACGACATTTTGAGACGCCTGGCTCAGCGGCACATCCAACAGAGCCGACAACCGGCAACAAGCCTTGATCTCCGCGCCAGTCCAATTAGTGTCATCTGGAATTCGTTGAGTCCGATCAATTTCGAACCGCTCACGGTAGATCGCCCAGATTGCGTCTTTCTCCTCGCGCGTAGGCAGGTCGAGAAAGAAGATTCCGTCGAATCGCTCTGAACGCCCGAATTCCGGAGGCAACCGTGAAATGTCATTCGACGTACAAACGACGAAGACATCGGACTCATGGTCGTTCAGCCAACTCAGAAATGTCCCGAACATTCTTTGCGCGACGCCTGAATCACCGTTTCCATTGGCACCCGCAAAGGCTTTCTCCACTTCGTCGATCATGGCCACGCAGGGAGCCATTGCGTCGACGATCTTCAATGCCTGCCGCGTCCGTTCCTCACTTTGCCCGACGAGCGATCCCATGAGGCTACCGACGTCTAGGATCAAAACCGGCCGCCCGACTTCGTTCCCGAGACTTTTGCAAAACTGGCTTTTGCCGCAACCAGGCGGTGACAGCAGCAGGACTCCCTTCGGGCGCTTGTGGGGATTGCCACGATTCGGCTGCAACAATGCTCGTTTACAAAAGCCCTTGAGCGAAGCCAAACCGCCGAGACTGCTGAAATCTTCGCGTCCCCGGTGTAGTTCGAGCAGACCAGACTTCTTGAGCATCCCGGATTTCAGTTCCCAGACTGTTTCGCTCGTGATCCGGCCCTGCCTGACTAGCGATAAGCTGAAGGCGTTTTCGGCCTCCAGCCGAGTCAGCCCCACCGCTGCATCAAGGACGATTTCGAGTTCGTGGCCGTTCGGCAGTTCGGAAGTCTCTGTCGCGATACCACGGGCGATCTCTGCCAATTGTTCGCGATCGGGGAGTTCATGTTCGATCACCACAAACAGCTTTTCGAGTTCAACAGGCAATTGAACGACTGGAGCCAGGATCACCACGATCGTACGATTCTGCTTCCCGGCCAGGATCTGCTGCGACAAGGACTGCACAATTTCGGCGGATGACAGAAATCTGTGAAAATTCTCCAGAACCAGCAGCGCCGTTCCGTCGGGCGTCGCCAGCGAATTCACAGAACGGATTGCGGCCAATGGATCGCTTCCACTTTGATCGACGGGCGATCCACCAACACGCAGACCCCGGTCGATGTTCCAAGTGGCGAGTTGCCACCGTTCCCGCTGACAAAGCTGGGCGATGGCAGCCGTCGCTTCGTGTTGTTCGTGCGTTTCAATCCAGATGGCGGTGAAGCACGCGCGCACGTACTCCGCCAGGTGCTCAGTGAGCTCCATAGAGGTTTCCTTACGAGTGGTTGGCGTTGGGGAGAAAGGTTGGGAAGTCGTTTGCAGGTCCGCAATCACTACCATGCACAGACGACCGTAACGAGGTCAACTTGACCCGCATCCGCTTTAAGTTCAAAGTGTTGCCAAGTAGTGCGGATTTCGGCCGCTCTCATAGTCACGTTACTTTGAAGTTTCGACAAAACATGGATGTACGTTGGTCATGGTTCGACATCGACGAATCCTACTTTGAAACTAAGGCACCTTGGCTCAAAGAACCACGTAATGTGCACGGGTCAAGCGTCCGATTCTTTGAGTTGGCAGAAAAGCTCGTCTGGCTTTCGCGAGACGACTACGAGCTGTCGAGCCTCGCGTTTTTCCAAGCGGTCATCGGCCTCGAAAGAGCACTCCGTCTACATTTTCGGACGGAGTCAGAATCTGATGCTACCCTGGCGGCCCCTGGTGAAAGTCTAGCCTCCTTACTTGAACGAGCTACGTCAGAGGGAGTGGTCACGGATGCTGCATTTTCAGAGATTCGCCCGTTTTCGGATGGCATCAGAAGCCAGGCTGAAGGACCGGCTGGTACGCATTGCCGACTTCTATCGGTATTGGTGCCGAAGCTCCGGAACCAATTCATGCACGGCACGTACTTACTTGCCCCAGACTACCTCCATTTAGCCATTCAGATGAGAGAGATGGCAGACGTTTTGGTGACAAAGCGTCCGTGGTAAATCTTCGCGCGGTGCTTCGTTCCACACGACCCAAAAATGGCTCATGTCGTTTCCAAGCGAGTAATTTCGCGTTCGAGGCGGGAAATCTTCAGTTGCTGCTTTTCAACAGCATGAAAGGCACGTTTCAGTCGAGACATCCAGCGTGACAGATTCTGTTGCTCAGCCAGTAGCCGAATTCGGCGGACGGCAAACTTCCGTTGCCGCGCTGTGGCGTCGGTCGTCGCCTGGGGCGAACGAATCACCCGACGGCGAGGTGTCGTGGTCATTGGCTCTCCTTCATGTGCTGCTGTGAAGTCGCGGTCTGGTAGAACTCCGCCTTGAGCAGTTCATCAGTTTGTTGACCGAGCGCCTGCTCGATGAACTGGCTGGCCTGTCGGCAGTCGCTACCCACGAAGCCCTTCGTCTCGACACGAGTCTGGCCATTGGGAGCTACAATGATTTCGATCGTCTTGGTCAAGAGACACCTCCAACTTGAATGGTGAGTTTGATCGATCCGTCAGCGAGCGAATGTTCCGTGACCGTATGCCCCTTCCGCCTGGCCTCGATCCGGGCTTTTTCCACGGCATAACATTGAAGGAATCGGTCGAGATGCCTCTGGTCTCCCCATCGCCCACCATAGTTGTCGAAGGCGACCTTCGCGGTGGCGACGTCACAGACGACCGGATACTTCCAATCCGGCAACCGCACGGCCCATCCTACGGCTGAACTGCTGAACAGCTTCGTCTCGCCGAAAACCGCCTCCGGCAACGTCAACCGACCACAAGCCGCTCGAATGGCGGCCGGGTCACGAATCTCCGTCTGAATCTGCACAATGTGCGACACGATGTTGATCCTCCAATTTGGTGAAACGACGACGGGACCGACGATCGGTCCCGTTCGCCTGGCGTAAAACGAAATCGGCCTCCCAAAAGGCAGTCGAAACCGGTCTTCGCAAGGCCACCGTGCTTCTGGACCGACCGTCCAAAGCTATGCCATGGCATCAATTCATATGACGCACAAAACGCCTACATTTAGATCGCGACGGCCTGGAAGGGAGCCTTTGTGACCGTCAAAAAGCATGAGCTAGATGTTGGAATTTTCGACAAGCTCAATTCGTTCGCCAGCCTGTCCACCTTGGAAGGAAAAAGCCCGGACTCTGCAACCCGAATCGCGACATGGCGTCACCGTTGTCGATTACCTCGATCATTGAACTGTTGCCAACTCAAATCCGCGGCACAAAAATGCTGCTCACCAAATGTGTGGCGAAACGTACTGCTGCCTAAAAGGGTTTCCGATGGCGTCCCACTTTCGACAAGAGATATTGGACGGGATCCGAGCGGAGCTTTCCAAAGCCGCAGAATATGTCGAGTTCACTGTCGCTCAGGCAGAATGCACTGGCACCGTCTGGAAAGTGCTCGTCAATTTGGAGGAGGCGAACGGGTTTCGTTCGGGAGGTTTGGATGAATCCATGGAGGGATCAAGAGCCTGGTGGCAGGCATCACCCCAAAATGGCGGCGCGGAGGTTTTGTCGGTTATTCCAGAAAATGAGCAGATCAATTTGCGGTTCGCTACGTGTCGACCACCAACTGTTGGCGGCACAATTCGTATCTACCCTCCGCGCTACCTTGAGGCATTGCTCGATGCGTGGCTGGAGGACGAATGGGCCAAACGCTGCTTGGATCGCTATGAACGAGTCGAGCAAGGGAGGAATGCTTTCGATGAGTCGCGACAGCTGACGCCGCCACTGCTGCCGAGAACCAAGCTACGCGAGTGTCAATCAAACGCGTTTTCTCTCACTGGTTGGGATCATGGTTACCTCTGGGGCCCTCCTGGAACAGGGAAGACAACCACCCTTGGAGTATTGCTCGCTGCTTACATCGTCAAGAATCCGGATCACCGCGTTTTGCTTCTCTCTACAACCAACCATGCGGTTGACCAAGCGATCGTTTCCCTCGATACCGCCCTTGAGGAATGGGCTTCCAAGGATTCGAGGGCGTCCAAAGCACGGAAGGAGTGCGCTCGATTAGGAAGCCACTTTCTGGGAACCAACTACTCCAACCGTGAGCATCTCATCCCTGTCAAGGATGTCAGTTTGGTTCGACGCCTCGTAGAGCTTGAATCCCAAGCTCCCGAGAAAAGTGATGTCATTCCCTACGATCT
>NZ_DASWWZ010000372.1:0-5435 GCF_036405755.1 Schlesneria sp. | reverse complement strand
TCCATCGCCATGATCCACGGTTTAACGGGGGGTGGCTGGGGTCGAACCATACGTCGCAGTCTGGAGGCAGGATACGACACCGTTCCGTTGTTCCTGATCTTCTTCGTCCCCATCTGGCTGGATGTGACTGGAATCTATCCCTGGACAAATCCGGACTATGTGCATCATCACGAGGTCCTGATGCGGAAGTCCGCCTATCTGACCGTCACCGGATTCCAGATTCGAGCACTGATTTATTTCGCGGTCTGGATCGCCATCACCCTGTTCCTGAATCGCTGGTCACCCAACGATGAGCGCGATCCCGATTCAGAGCGGGCACGGCGGCTGCAGACCGCCAGTGGCGTGGGGTTCATTGCCTTCGGGTTTACCTTCACACTGGCATGCGTTGACTGGTCGATGTCACTGGAACCACTTTGGTACTCGACGATGTACGCTCTGATTCAGGTGGCTGGTCAGGGAGTCGCGGCACTCGCCTTCGCGGTTCTGGTCATCACGTCACTTCAGTCGTACTATCCCTGGTCCCGGCTCGTTACAACGTCGCGTCTGAACGATCTGGGCAATTTGTTGCTCGCCGCGACGATGTTCTGGGCGTATTGCTCGTTCTTTCAGTACCTCGTCATCTGGTCGGGGAATCTGCCCGAAGAAAATTTCTGGTACGTCCATCGACTGCGTGGCGGATGGCAGTACCTGGCGATCTCCCTGGTCCTGCTGCATTTCGTCGTCCCTTTTTTCCTGCTGCTGTCCCGCACAATCAAACGGGACCGCAAGCACCTGCGCCGGATAGCCGGCCTGCTGCTGTTGATGCGGTACGTGGATCTCTACTGGACCGTTGCGCCCGGGTTTCAGCAGGACGAGGCCGGTTATCGCGCCCTCCGGGCTGACTGGACTTCCGTCGTCACCTGGATGGCGCTCGGAGGGATCTGGCTGACGCTCTTTTCCTGGCGACTCGTCGAGCGGACTTCGCGGCCGATTTACGACCCGTTACTGGAAGGAGAGTCTCCATGACGCAACCCGCCCACGACTCTCACGTAGACTCCCATCCCGATCCGGGCCACGAGACGTCTGACGTTCGCCCCAGCCTGATTGGCCGCTTCGGCGCGGGACTTGTCGCCATGGTCGCGCTGGTCATGCCGTTACTGGGCTGGATGTATTCCACCATGGAATCCCGAATTCAGCGCAACCGACAGGAAGTCAGCGCACTCACCCCGGATGTCACGTATTCCGGACCGCAGCTCCAGCCCCAACCCTCCGTCGAACTAAGGGACTTGAAAAATGCTGAGCTGAAACATCTGACGAGTTACGGATGGATCGACCGGGAAAAGGGAGTGGTTCACGTTCCGGTGGAGGCAGCGATCAAGCTTCTTGCCACACAGGGTTTGCCCGAACCTGAAGGGCCCGCTCGCCCGACCGCCAAGGAGGAACCCCGGCCATGAAACACCCGCAAAACCCTGTTTGGAGCAAGACATTCGGCACCTGCGCTGTGTGGGTTCTGGGCATCGCGCTTTGTGATCTGATCCTGTGCTCATCCGCACTGGCTCAAAGATTCGCAACGGGAGGCCCCTACAATTCGCCTGCCGGTCGAAGTCCCTCCACCGAGTTACTGCGCGATGTGGGAATTGAACAGCGATTGAACGCCCAATTGCCACTGGACGGAATCGTCGTCGACGAACATGGATCGAAAGTCCAACTCGACGCATTCTTCCGCGAGAAACCTGTCGTCCTCGCACTGGTGCAATACCGCTGTCCCATGCTGTGCACCCAGGTGCTGAATGGCTTTTTCAAGGTGAGCCACGCGATCCCGCTGAAGATCGGCGTGGATTATGATTTTATCGCGGTCAGCTTTGATCCGCGGGAAGGAAGCGAACTGGCAGCCGAGAAGAAACGCCAGTACGTCCGAATGACACGCCAGTCAGAGGCAGAAGCAGGAATCCATTTTCTGACAGCCGACCAGGCGCTGATCGATCGACTCACCGATACCGTCGGGTTTCACTACCGCTACGTCGAAGAGACGGACCAGTTCGCCCACGCCAGCGGGGTGATGATCGTCACGCCGGACGGACGGGTTTCGCGCTACTTTTACGGAATTGAATACTCTCCCCACGACCTTCGGCTGGGACTGGTTGAAAGCTCGAATGGAGCGATCGGGTCACCGGTCGAACAGTTTCTGCTCCTGTGTTACCACTACGATCCACTGACGGGAAAGTATGGTCTGGCCATCGCGGGCCTGCTGCGCTGGGCCGGTATTCTCACCGCACTCGTTCTTGGGACTTATTTGTACCGCATGTATCGACGTGAGTGTGCTCGTTCCCGGTTGGTCCAGGGAGATTCCGACCTGGCCTTGCCGCTCAAGACTCCCGAACTCGATCCTCACCTCCGGGAGCACCCATGATCGACGACGGATTTCGGTTAATGCCAGAGCAAGCCTCGACACTCGCGCCGAGCGTGGACCTGCTCTACTACTTCCTATTGAGCGTATCGACCTTCTTCACGGTCCTGATCGCCGTTTTGATCGTCTATTTCTCCATCAAATATCGACGGGGAAACCAGCAGGTTGATCGATCCAAGGGGGAAGACCATTCGTTATGGCTCGAGGTTCTCTGGATGGTGGTCCCGCTGCTTATTTCCATGGCGATCTTTGCCTGGGGAGCGTCTTTGTATTACTCCGAATACCGCCCCCCGGATGATGCCATCGAGATTCGCGGCGTGGGAAAGCAGTGGATGTGGAAGTTCCAGCATCCAAGCGGACAGCGCGAGATCAACGACCTGCACGTCCCGCTGGGATACCCGGTCAAACTGACGTTGATTTCCGAAGACGTCATTCACAGTTTTTTTGTCCCCGCCTTTCGTACAAAACGCGATGTCGTGCCCGGACGCTACACCAACTGCTGGTTTGAGGCGACACGCACGGGGACGTTCCACTTGTTTTGTGCAGAATACTGTGGCACGAATCACTCGCGCATGATCGGACGCGTCATCGTGATGGAGCCGGCCGAGTACGAACGTTGGCTTGCCAATTCGAACATGCAGGAATCACCCCTCGCGGCCGGCAAGCGGCTCTATGAGGAATTTCGATGTGTGACATGTCATCGTCCGGAAGGGGCGACCGGCCGCTGTCCACCACTGGAAGGCCTTTTCGGACGCGACGTCAAACTTGTTGATGGCACGACCGTGCCCGCGGACGAAACCTATTTGCGCGAGTCGATCCTCAGGCCGGCCGCGAAAGTTGTTGCCGGATTCGAACCGTTGATGCCCAGTTATGAGGGGCAGATTAGCGAAGAGCAGCTTATTTATTTGATCACTTACATCAAATCGCTGGCAAAACCATGACAGCCGCACTCGATCGTCCGACATCCGTCTCTCCCGAGTCAGTTTCGTTGCCGAAACGGCATTATCTGAACTCCGGGTACACCGTCCGATCATGGCTTTTCACGACGGATCACAAGCGGATCGCCCTGCTCTATCTGGTGTCGATCACGGCCTTCTTCGTGCTCGGCGGGATTGCTGCGACACTGGTCCGCCTGGATCTGATGACACCGCAGGCGGACCTGGTTCGGTCCGAGACCTACAATAAGCTGTTCACCGCGCACGGTGTCATCATGATCTTCTTTTTCCTGGTCCCGTCGATTCCGGCGGTCATGGGAAACTTTCTCGTCCCCCTGATGCTGGGGGCGCGCGATCTGGCGTTTCCTCGCCTGAACCTGCTGAGTTGGTACGTCTACATGGTGGGAGGAGTATTCACGCTGTATGCCCTGCTGGCGGGGGGCGTGGATACCGGCTGGACGTTCTATGCTCCTTACAGCAGTACCTACAGCAATACCTACGTCATGGCGACCGCCGTGGGGATCTTCATCACCGGATTTTCATCGATTCTGACGGGCCTGAACTTCATCGTCACCATCCACAAAATGCGTGCTCCGGGACAGGTCTGGTTTCGCCTGCCCCTCTTCATCTGGTCCATCTACGCCACCAGCATCATCATGGTGCTGGGCACCCCGGTACTGGCGATCACTCTGGTTCTGGTAGGACTGGAACGACTGCTGGGACTGGGCATCTTTGATCCCCGGTTGGGTGGTGACCCGATCCTCTTTCAGCATCTGTTCTGGTTCTATTCGCATCCGGCCGTCTACATCATGATTCTGCCCAGCATGGGGGTCGTCAGCGAAATCATTCCCTGCTTTTGTCGCAAAAGACCTTTCGGATACGAGTTTATTGGCTTTTCAAGTTTCGCCATCGCGGCCTTCAGCTTCCTCGTCTGGGGACACCACTTGTTTGTCAGCGGACAGTCGATCTACGCCGGGCTGGTCTTTTCAATGCTCAGTTATCTGGTGGCGATCCCTTCCGCAGTGAAGGTGTTCAACTGGACGGCAACGCTGCATAAAGGTTCCATCAGTTTTGACACTCCCATGCTCTACGCCTTGGGTTTTGTAGGCCTCTTCACGATGGGAGGCCTGACCGGACTGTTCGTCGCGGCGCTGGCGGTCGATGTGCATGTGCACGACACCTACTTCATTGTGGCCCACTTCCATTACATCATGGTCGGCGGCGCGGTCATGGGGTACCTCGGGGCCATTCACTTCTGGTGGCCGAAAATGACGGGCCGCCTTTACCCGGAGGGGTGGGCAAGACTCTCGGCGATCCTGATCTTTGTCGGTTTCAACCTCACTTTCTTCCCTCAATACATTCTGGGCTATCTGGGAATGCCTCGGCGGTACCACATCTATCCACCTGAGTTTCAGGTGCTGAATGTGATGTCGTCGGCGGGGGCCTCGATCCTAGGGGTAGGATACCTGTTTCCCCTCACGTACCTGATCTGGTCGCTCTTCTATGGCAAAGTCGCTTCTGCCAACCCCTGGCGAGCGGCGGGACTGGAATGGCAAACACCGTCACCTCCGCCGACAGAAAACTTTGCACGGACGCCAGTCGTCAGACATGAGGCCTACGACTATCCCGCAATCGACAATCAACAGGTTGAGGAAGGATTGCGATGAGTACTGCCAGCCACACCCATGCCGAATCGCCTCTGGCGCATCAGTTTGATGATCTTGAGCAGCAACAGGCCGCCGCGGACCTTGGAATGTGGTTGTTTCTGGCGACGGAGTTGATGTTCTTCGCGGGTCTTTTTCTGACCTACTTACTTTATCGACTCAACGACGAAGCAGCCTTCGCCGCTGCCAGTCGACATCTGGACGTCGTCTGGGGCACAATCAATACGGCAGTCCTGCTGACCAGCAGCCTGACGGTCGCACTTGCGGTGCATGCCGCGGAGTCTGGTGACCAGCGCAAGCTGACGCAATTACTTGCAGCGACGATCGGATTGGGAACCCTCTTCGTTGCGATCAAAGGTTGGGAATACCACGAAAAACATCAGCATGGGCTGATGCCATTGATGGGGCTTCCCTTCCGCTGGGACGTCGACTCGACGCGTGAAGGGGCCG
>NZ_DASWWZ010000371.1:0-8156 GCF_036405755.1 Schlesneria sp. | reverse complement strand
CCCCACTTTCCGTTCCTTGCTGCCCCCTCGGTATTGATCAATTCGGTATTCATCAACGGAACGGCGGTGCAGAAACGGATCCTCGTAATCGATGTATTCGGCAATTCCGATTTGAGGCATTCAGCCATTATTCACCTGAATCGTGAAAACGCCGAGACGAACCGACGAAGCCTCAAACCCGTTCACCGTGGTAATCCAGACTACGCAGTTTGAATTGTGAATCTGCATGGTCTGTATAGATGAATCAAAGTGATCATGCCATTTTTGCTGGTTTCGCCTTCCTTCAGAGGCGATTGGGGTGACAGAGTGGGCCCGAACTTTTTCGAAGTCACATTTTGTTGCAGGCTCTGAGGATTTACTGCCGAAGGAAGGGACACTAGAATGCGGACCCGCAGCAGCGATCAGCTGACCGCGGGCGATCCCGGAAGATCCTCTGGTGACGCAGGTGTCTCACTTGCTCTGCCAGTAGAACAGACTTCTCAGGATCTGCCGTCGCATCAACGAAATGCATCCGTAGCTCAATTGGATAGAGCATCGGTCTTCGGAACCGAGGGTTTGAGGTTCGAGTCCTCACGGGTGCACTTTTTCTTTTCTCGAGGACTTCTTTCTCGACTGCCGCCTGAATCGTTTGGCGGATCCTCCTGCCCAACCGCGGACGTGTCTAATCGACACAATGTCGGTGATCGGCGGGAGCCGACTCTTTTGGCACGACACACACCTTGCTGGTCGAATCCGTTATTGCAGGTGCTTCTCCCAACCACATACAATCCTGATCTTACCTATTTTAACAGACTCCGCGTCAGCCTCCTTCCTGTTCGCGTGTTTGCTCATTGAATCATTCGGAAACGGTATGGAATCAGACTCGACATCCCTCGCCCGCTCCGCAGGAATAGACCTCATCGGGAAGTGGCGATGGTTTGCTGCGGTGATTGCGGTCCTCTTTCTGCCGACGATGATCATCTTTGTGGATGAGACAGAAATCGCGATTGCAGAACGGTTTGGCCGCATAACAGCGGTTTATGATCAGCCGTCCCAAAGTGGCCTGCATTTCAAGCTGCCCTGGCCCGTGGAAAAAGTCCGTCGCTTCGATCGGCGACTTCAATTATTGACTCCGGCGGGCCGTGAAGCATTCACTCGTGATCGCAAGAACGTCGTGGTCGAAGCGTATCTGTGCTGGAAAATTGCCGAGGGTCAGTCAAAGTCGATTCTCGACCGACCGGTCGTACGCTTCTTCCAGGGATTGGGGAGCGTAGAAGTCGCCGAATCCCGACTGGCCAGTCGCCTTCAGTCCATCCTCACCGAGCAAATTGGACGAAGCGAGCTTTCAGAACTGCTGAAAGCGGCCCATTCCGAGGCGGGTCCCGCTGACGGACCGAGCCCCCTTGAGCAAATCGCCGCCAAGATCCGGCGTGAGTTTGAACAGCGCGCCGATGAAGACAAGTCACTCAGCGATCGACTGGGTATTGAAGTTGTCGACATCCGAATCCGACGGTTGAATCTGCCCACGGGTAACATGCAGGCAGTCTTCGAACGGATGCGCAGTGAACGACAGAAAATCGCAGAACGATATCGCAGCGCGGGTCTGGCAGAAAACCGGATGATCCGAAGCCAGGCAGACCGGCAGTCCAGTGAACTGATCGCGCGAGCCAATGCCGATGCCGAACGCATCCGCGGTGAAGGTGAAGCCCTTGCGATTCATATCCTGAATGAGGCACACGCGAAGGATCCCGAGTTCGCAGCCCTGCTGCAGACACTGGAATCGTACCAGCAAATCCTCAATGACAAGACGACGCTGATTCTTTCCGGCACGAATAGTTTCCTGAAACTGCTGATGGAAGGCCTTCCACCGCAGGGCTCGGCCCCGACGAAAACGCCCGGCCACGCGGATGCACAACACCCCGATAATGTCCGGGGAGCCGACCAATGAAGAAGAGATACTGGCTCGGCATTGCTCTCGCGGTCTACCTTTTGAGCGGGTTCTTTGTGATTCCCGCAAATCAGAAAGGAGTCGTCCGCAGGTTTGGCCGTGTTCATCCCACGCTTCGATCGAGTGGACTCAACTTTGACCTTCCCTGGCCATTCACCAGGGTTGACCGTGTTAACTTCAACGAAGTGCGAACCCTGACACTGGGAGAGATCGAAGCGGATCCGAACTTCCTGGTGGTGGCTCCCTCTGCACGACCTTCGACTTTTCTGACCGGCGATAAGAACCTTCTGCTGCTGACCATCACCGTTCATTATCGTGTCTCGGAAGAGCACGTCGTGAACTGGCTCTATGGGTCCGACTCGGTCGTACGTCGGCTTCAACTCATTGTCGAATCTGCGACGACGGACCTGGTATCACGTTGCGGGGTCGATTTTGTCCACACGCAAGGATTGGCGGAACTGAATAATCATCTCCTTCGTGACGTTCGCCAGACCGTCCAGAACCTCGGACTCGGCTGTAGCGTCGAACAAGTTTCGATTGACCGGGCAGAGCCGCCATCCCGAGCAAAGGCGGAATTCCTGGATGTGTCCAACGCACGAGCGGACATGGCTCGTTCAATCCACGAAGCAAGAGCCTACGCAGAACAGAAGCTGGCGGAATCACAAGCCGACGCCCGAAAGATCCTCGATGACGCTGAGCAAGTCCGTCACCGACAATCTTCGGCTGCCCGAGGTTCCGCCGACCGTTTTGAAACGCTGGTAGCTCAGATCCATCGTGATGCCCAAGCCAGCGGGCGTTCCTACGATGAGGCAAAGCGTCTCGTGATGGAACGAATGACAAACGAAACGCTGCGACAGGTCCTCGGAAAAGCCAGCAAGAAATATGTCCTGAATGCAGGAACGCCGTTCGACCTCATGTTTCCCGCAGCAAAGGGGAACCCGTGATCTGAGACCAGATTCGTCACCGTCACCAGCCGGGAAATTCCTTTCCCGTGAGACTTAAACCGTAGCTCGATATTGATGCCATGCACTACATCCCTGAATCCACTTGTGAGATGCTCCGGAGCGATCCCGGCTCTACGGACGAGACCGCGTCGAGCTTTCATTACCAGGCAGCCCCCCTGTACGTACTGACGGCAATCGTGGCGGGGCTCGTTGGCGCAGACTGGATCCTTTCCTGGTCGTGGCAGGGACCTGTTCCCCCATCCGGTGCGGCATCGCTGTTCGGGTACCGACTGGCCCTGCTGGGAGCGATTCTGGGGGGCGCCAGAATCCTCTATCACACGCTGGATGGACTGTTGTCGGGGCGTGTCGGAGCCGATCTGGCGCTGACGATTGCCTGCCTGGCCGCGATTCTCCTCGGAGAACACCAGACCGCAGGACTCGTCGTACTGATCTCACTGATTGGCGAGAGTATCGAAGGCTATACCATTGACCGCGCCCGGTGGGCCGTCCGACAAACGTATGCACTCTGGCCCGACATTGTCCACCGCAATCATGAGGGAAGGGAAGAAGATATCCCCCTTGACCGGGTGAAGGTCGGAGACTCGATCATTGTACGTCCGGGCGAGCGTGTCCCGGTGGACGGCCGAGTAGTCGCAGGCCGGTCTGTCGTCGACCAAAGTCCATTCACCGGAGAAAGTCTGCCGGTGGACAAGAACCCAGGCGACCGAGTGCTCGCTGGGACCTTTAACCAGCTCGGTGCGCTGACGGTCATCGCGGAAACAGTGGGACAGAACACCGCACTCGCGTGCGTCTCGCAACTCGTTCGCACGTCGGTGGCTCAGAAAGGGGAACTGGAGCGAATCGCGGATCGACTGGCGCGGTGGTTCGTTCCAGTCGTCCTCGGTGCGGCACTCCTCACACTGGTTGGCTGGCGAGTGGCTCATGGAACCTGGCAAAGCGGTTATCTGCCCGCTCTCGGAGTCCTGGTCGTTGCTTGTCCCTGCCCGTTGATCCTTGCCACCCCCTGCGCTGTCATGGCCTCCCTCGCCTGGCTCGCACGCCGAGGGATCGTCGTCAAGGGCTCAACGGCTCTGGAACGACTTGCGACGGTCGACACCTTCGTCTTCGACAAGACGGGGACATTGACCCAGGGGACGCTCACACTGGGATCCTTCATTCCTACAACGGGACTTTCTCCTGACGAGATTATTCGCATCGCCGCAATTGCTGAGCGGAACAGCGAGCATCCCATCGCCCGCACGATTGTGAAGGGGGCTGAACAACGCGGCCTGACCGTTCCCATGCCGCTCGAGTTTGAGTCACTCGCCGGTGCGGGTGTGATCGCCACAATCGCCACTGACGCCATCCATCAGCCCCCTCCAGCGAGGGATTCACTCAAGGAAACATCCCCGCACGAGGAAGACCTTTCCACGATCGTCGTAGGGAACCGGCGAGCCCTCGACGCTGGTGAGATCGAATTCTCAACAGACGCAGCCGTGCTGCTTAAAGAACTGGAAAAAGCAGGGGAATCTCCGCAGGTCGTGGCTCTAGATGGAGCCGTCGTCGGGATCCTCGGCATACGGGAAACGATCCGGTCTGAGTCACAGTCAGTGCTACGTGAACTGCGTGATCTGGGAACGAAACAGTTCGCACTGCTGACAGGCGACCGTCCGCAGCCTGCGGATGCAGTCGTCAGCACGATTGGCAATATTGATTACGTTGCCACCGAACAACTTCCTGCGGATAAAGCCCGCTGGATTAAAACCGCGAAGCAGGCAGGCAGAAAAGTCGTCATGGTGGGCGATGGCGTTAACGATGCTCCAGCGCTCGCTGCCGCAGACGTCGGTATTGCATTAGGAACCGCCGGCGGTGATCTGGCCGCAGCAGCAGGTGACCTGATCCTGTTAGGTGATCCGCTTAGACCTCTGCCAGGACTGATTCGTTTGTCCCGGGCACTGGTGCAGAATATCTGGCAGAGCATCCTGCTGTTTGCATTCGGTTTGAATGGACTGGGAGTTCTGGTCTGTTCATTCGGATGGCTCGATCCAATCGGCGGGGCGATCTTTCATGAAATTTCGTCCCTGGCCGTCATGGCCAACGCCATGCGTCTGCTCTGGTTCGAAGCGGACGCTTCCTCGCTATCCGCACGATTCGTCAATCGGATACTCACAGGAGCAGACTGGATCGTCGCCAACGCTTCCCCCTCGGCATGGGTCTTCTGGATCATCGCGAGGTGGCGGATGGGACTCAAACTCGCCATGGTGAGTTTGCTGGCATTCTGGCTCGTTTCCGGCGTGATCATCATCAATGAAAATGAACAAGCGGTGGTGACACGATTCGGCCGCTTACAGGAACAGTTGCCCGCGGGACTCTATTGGAGATGGCCGTGGCCTCTGGAAAAAATTGTCAGGGTCAATTCCGGCGCGATTCGTAGCGTCGCCGTCGGTTACCGCCAGTCCCCGACTTCTGAACAGACTGCTGGCAGGGTTGAGGGAACCACGCCAACCGCAGGGGGCGACCCATGGGTTGCTCGTCGAAGCCTGTTCCAGCTTTCCTCTCGACAACCAGACGTGTCGGTCTGGAAACAGGATCAACCAACAATTGAGTGGACCAGCGGTCACGAAAACCGCGCAGACGAGGCACTGACCGAAGAGTCAATCTTGTTGACGGCGGATGAAGTCCCCGTTGAACTCATGGCCGAAGTGCAGTATCGGATCAATAACCTGAAGCAGTATTTGTTTGCAGGCAGCCTGCAACCCGACAGCGTCGTTCGGACAGTGACAGAAGGAGTGTTGCGTGAAGTCGCTGCGACCGCGTCACTGGATAGCCTTCTCACAGAACAGCGCGCGGTGCTGGAGCGCAGATCACTCGCGACTTTACGTGAGCGATTGGAATCTTATCATCTCGGACTCGAGATCGTTGACCTCCAATGGCTGGACGTCCACCCGCCCCAGGCCGTTGTTCCTGCCTACCGTCAGGCTGCTGATGCCCTGGAAGACCGTGAGCTACTGATCAATGAGGCCGAGGCCTACGCTTCACGAACACTTTACGCTGCGATGGGCGAACGAGCCTTCCAGAAGTTGCAACAGACGGTTTCCGAAAAGGAAGAGAAATCCAGTTCGTCCCAAAGCCGATTCGACTGGAAGCTGACTGATCCATTGTGGCAGGAACTCACTCAGCCCGATTCCCGGGGAGAAGCCTGGCTCTCTGGAGCCTGTGCAGGAATCCTTCTCGAAGGTCAATCCGCCGCGGTCGGGTTCGAACAATCGGCGACGGGCATGTCCCAACGATTCGATCTCCTGTTCCAAGAGTTCGCTCGGAATCCGGAGCCGACCCGACGACAGCTCTATTGGACAACACTCACGAAGGTACTCTCCCAGCGTCCGCTGACGATTGTCGATCCCAAGGCGGCCGGAAAACAGCAATTGTGGCTGGGAGGGAGCAGCCCTGTATTCCCCGTGGCGAGAGAAAATCCTCCTGGAGCAGAACCCTCATTTTAGGTCTGGTTTCCACTTGGAGTTCAGCCACGAAATTGTCACATTAGTCAACGTTGATGTTCATCGCGTTCCCCATTGTGAGTCTCGCCGATGCAATTCAGTGTGCCCTTGGATCAACGTGGATCCCGCTACGAGTTAAGTCGGCGCAATGCAATTCAGTTCTGCGGAAGTGCCGTTGGACTGAACCTGGCAGGACTCATTCAGGCCCAGGTGGGACAGTTGATCGCCGGCACCAGTGCTAACGAGATGTCTTCAACATCTGTCAAGCCGCTGAAATCCTGCATCATTGTGTTCTATTACGGCGGCCCAAGCCATCTCGACACTTATGACCTCAAGCCGCATGCACCAGCGGACATTCGGGGCGAGTTTCAGCCGATCGCCACAACTGTCCCTGGCCTGTTTGTGAGTGAACATCTGCCGCGAATGTCGCGCGTGATGCACAAAGTCGCCATCATCCGCAGCATGCACCACAATAACAGACTGCATGATTCGGCATCGACAGAAGCTTTGACGGGGCGCCCTTCACCGAACGGCGATCGTGAAGAGTTTGCCCCCATCAGTCAGTTCTACCCCTGTTTTGGTTCGGCACTGAGCTACCTTCGACAAAACCTGAGCATCGAGATCCCCCACGTCGCACTTCCCTTTGTCTTCCACAATGTCATTGATACCCCTTGTCAGGGAGGGGGCTTCCTCGGGACAAAGTTTGATCCGCTTCAGATCTCAGTGGACGTGGAATCAAACAGCTATCGAGCAGGAGCACTGTCACTTCCCGAAGGTCACACGAGTGCGCTGCTCACCGACCGGCGACGTCTACTGGAGACATTAGAACTTGCAGGAACAACCAGTCGGTCCACGCCTGTAGGGGAACAGTGGAAGATGTTCTGCGACAGAGCGTATCAACTGCTGGAATCTGAGACGCTGCGCCGAGCGTTGGATCTCTCGGTGGAATCGCCTCAGATGCGCGATCGCTATGGTTTCGGTCCTGCACCACTCACCGTGGGCGAAGGAGGCGGCGGTGGCAATGGTGCGGAACTGGGTGTCGCCCGGGAAATGCGTGGTCAGAACCTGCTGCTCGCCCGCCGTATGGTCGAAGCAGGAGTCCCCTTTGTGAATGTCTATGACTTCCGACAGCAAGGGCAGAATTGGGACTCACATTTTAAAAACTTTAACCAGCATAAGACCCATTTATTACCTCTGGCAGATCAAAGCCTCAGTGCCCTGATCGAAGACCTCGACGATCGAGGTTTACTGGATACGACTCTCGTCGTCGCGATGGGGGAATTTGGACGAACACCCAAAATCAACGCAGACGGAGGCCGAGACCACTGGCCCGACTGCTATTCCCTCCTTCTGGCAGGTGGGGGAATCCGAGGAGGTACCGTGTATGGGGCAAGTGACTCGCTGGGTGCATTTCCGGCGAGTGATCCCGTCACCCCCGCGGACCTCGCAGCAACCATCTTCTGGCGTTTTGGCCTGAATCCGGAAACAGAACTCCATGACCTGACGGGACGCCCAAACCGACTTGCCGAAGGCCGCCCCATTACATCTTTATTCAGCTAGGATATTGTCTGCGTGCTTGCGGGTCTTGGTGATCAAAAACTTGAGCACATGAACATTTGGAGACTGTTAACGGGGTGCTGTCCAAGCGACCGGGGAAGGGCACTGGACGAATTCTGTCCGCGGACCGATCGGACTGGACCGATTGACCTGATGCCCCAGAGAGTGGCCACCCAGAACGAAAATCAGAACTTCCGTTACTGTCCGCTGACACTCGCCAGAATCAACCCG
>NZ_DASWWZ010000370.1:0-25636 GCF_036405755.1 Schlesneria sp. | reverse complement strand
GCCACTGTTCCGGCCTGTTGCGGTCGCCGTGATGTCGAGCTTGAAATCGTTCCGTCGATGTCGTCCAGATACTGCCATCGCCTGTTCGAAGCTGCAGGAGCCGTGACTTCAGTTGAGGAGACAGAACCGCCAGTTGCTCGTAATAAGAGTTCCACGGGTCCCGTTCGGGCAGATGGAGTTCGGCCAGGTCGGCAAGCTGAAATTCCTTGATGCCCTCTGCCGTCAGTAGAGTCACCCCCTGAGGGGCCCAGCGTAGCGAACGGAACGAGTGGGAATGTCCCGTTCGCAGCCAGACCGTTCCTGGTTGGAGAGTCTGGCTTGATTGTGGAGACTGGGGGGCCACCGGCGTCCAGACGATTCTGCGCAGCCAATCCGTGGTCACTCGTAGAATGACGGGGTTCGTCACGTCGGGAGGTTGAATATCCGCCGCAGGCTTGACCAGCAGGTAAGGGAACGAAGATTCGTAGGTGTTCTCTCGACCGGTCGAGTAACCAGTCACCTCACCCGCCAGTCGGTCACCGTTGTCGAACTCGAGGTAGGAAACAGGGACGGGGGGGATCGGGGTTTGTCGATCGAGCAACCAGCGGAAGGGACTTTCTGTACTGAAGAGAGGTTTGTCACCGATGCGGGCGGAAGCATCGGGTTCGTTCCAGTCGAGAACCTCCGGTGCTTCTGCCCTGGTTCCGTCTGCAAACAGAGCAGAATATCGGTCGGCGGCGGAAGCGACCTGTGAGGCAAGGTGTAACGCCGTAAGCAGGATCCACCAGCGACGCATTCGATTTCCCTTCACAAGGGCGAAACATCCATCATGCAGCCAGGCTTATCAGGGTGCGTCGTGGCACCGGTTCTCCGGCTACGGCGTCGCCGTCCTCGACAGCGCGCCGTCATGCATCTGCTTCACGATATCGACTCCCACGAGGTCGCTCCATGCAGCCATCAGGCGTTGGAAGACAGGACCCGGAACTCCGGCTCCAATCGGGCTGCCGTTGAATCGGGTTACGGGTAGCATGCAATGAGGAGTCGAAGTGAGGAAGGCCTCGGTTGCTCGCGAAAGTTCATCCGGTCGGATGCGGGCGGTAACGAAAGTGAGCCCCAGCGACGTTGCCAGCTCTCCGGCGACATCACGGCTGATTCCAGCAAGAACGTGCTGGGAGGGCGTCGCAATCGTCGACCCCGTCACGATGCAGAGGTTTCCCGTCCCGGTCTCCGTCAGTAACCCATCGTGATCGGTCAAAAGCGCCATGGCGGCCGGGTCAACTTTCTTCGCTTCCAGGTCGGCCAGATGCCAGTGAAGGCGGCTGCGGTGTTTGATGCGGGTGTCGATGACATCGTCTGGTAGGCTTTTGACAGAAGTTGTCACGAGATGCAGGCCCGTAAGGTAACGACCGGACCAGAGCTCGAATGGGAGCGGGAATGTATGAACGCAAACTGAGGGTGTCCGTGCCCGGGTTCGCTCATGCATTCCCAGATAGGTCAGGTTCTGACCGGCGGTAACAAAAATGATCAGTCCCAGATCGTGATCCCGTGGGATCAGCTTGGCATTGTTCTGGACAACTTGAAGGCAGATCGACTGGATTTCGGATGACGAAAGCCCCGGATCGACCTTGACGACGTCCAGCGACTGCTCGAGCCGTCGTAGATGCTCGTCAAGGCGGAAGGGGACATGCCGAAATGTTCTTGCCATTTCCGAAACGGACGACCCCGCAACGACTCCCAGGTCAAAAACGGACAGCGCCGCCTTCGAGACGGGAAGAAACTCACCATTCAAATAGGCAATCGCTTCGTTCATGGGAGTGTTTCCGATGTTCAAGGAACTCAAGACGCGGGAACGGAGGATCGCTGCAAGTCGAAAGGTTTTGAGTGATGGACCGACCAAATCCATTGTATCTTGTGACTTTGGAGCGACTTACCGTCAAGGATGGACTACTTCGCGATCCCCTGCCGGAAGAACAGAGCAATGCATTTTTTCGGTTTTTTCAGGCTGTTTCTGAGACGCTGGAACAAAAGGGAAATTCGGTGCAGCCGCGCGGGGACCGGCCCTTGAATTCATGCCGGTGCCTCAGGGAAAAGGTCCTCATTTGACGAATCAAATACCTCGGATCGGTTGATCGCCCTGATGCCGCGATATTCCGGCACAACGGACGGATTTTTTAATTGAGCAGGATGAGTTACGATGGGATTCTGCTTCCCGAGAAACGATATTCCGCTCGCGAGAGCTTTGTTTTGTATTGTGTTTACTGAAGTCAACTGCGAAGGGTGACAAGTTTTGAACCACGATGTGTATGACAATCCGCTGATCGGTCGGTATGCCTCAACAGAGATGAGCCAGCTCTGGTCTCCACAGACCAAGCATTCGACGTGGCGGCGACTGTGGGTTGCTCTGGCCGAATCGGAACGGGAACTGGGGCTCGAAATCAGTCAGGCTCAGGTCGATGAACTGAAGGCAAATGTCGACAACATCGATTTCGCCGCAGCGGCACAGCATGAGAAACGATTGCGTCACGATGTGATGGCACACGTCCACGCCTATGGAGATGTCTGCCCGCTGGCCCGGCCGATCATTCACCTGGGGGCCACCAGTTGCTATGTCACCGACAACACCGATCTGATTCTGATGCGCCGCGGACTGGAAATGCTGCGCGCAAAACTGGTCGCGACCATTGACCGACTCGCAAAGTTTGCCGCCGAATATCGAGATCTCCCCTGCCTCGGATTTACCCATCTCCAACCGGCGCAACCGGTGACCGTCGGCAAGCGGGCGACGCTGTGGTGTTACGACCTGGTCCTCGATCTGGAAGAGCTCTCACACCGCATCGATTCGCTAAAGCTGCGCGGCGTCAAAGGGACGACCGGGACACAAGCGACGTTCCTGGCACTGTTCGATGGCGATCATTCCAAAGTGGACGAACTCGATCGAATCGTCTGTAGGAAGCTTGGTTTCGATTCGGCCTATGCCGTGACCGGGCAGACTTACTCGCGAAAAGTCGACTCGCAGGTCATCGACGTACTGGCAGGACTCTCACAAACGGCGCACAAGGCTGGCAGCGATTTGAGACTGCTGCAAAGTCGCAAGGAAGTGGAAGAGCCCTTCGAGAAGCACCAGATCGGATCGTCGGCCATGGCCTACAAGCGGAACCCGATGCGTTCCGAACGGATGTGCGGTCTGGCTCGATTCGTTATGGGATTGTCGTCTTCGGCCGCTCAGACGACTGCAACCCAATGGATGGAGCGAACGCTGGACGACAGTGCAATTCGTCGACTGACCATCCCACAGGCCTTCCTGGCCGCTGACGCGATCCTGATCCTGTATCGGAACATCGTCGAGGGACTGGTCGTTTACCCCAAGGTCATCGCCAGGCATCTTGAAGAGGAACTCCCCTTCATGGCGACAGAAGAGATTCTGATGGCGGGTGTTCGCGCGGGAGGTGACCGTCAGGAACTCCATGAAAAAATCCGGGTCCACAGTATCGAAGCAGGCCAGCAGGTGAAGGCTCACGGCCAGGCCAACGACCTGATCGACCGATTAAAGAAAGAGCCGAGCTTCGCCAATGTCGATTTGACAGGGGCTCTCGATCCAAAACGGTTCATCGGCCGCTCGCCGGAGCAGGTTGACCGCTTCATCGAAGACGTGATCGAACCGATCCGCCGGAAGTATGCCGGCGATCTGAACCGCTCAGTCGAAGAATTGCACGTTTGAGACCTGCAAAACCGAGGGGTCTGAGTGTCAATCCGCTTTGGCAGGCACGGGCGTCTCTCGTTTGCGCCTGTGCCTCCAGCGGCGTTGATTGATTGACTGAGATCCCGTTCTCGATGTTTGCTCGGTAGAGTCCCCGTTGATTCCCACAGTGGTGGAACGACGACTGCAATTCTTGCTTTTACACGTTTCTGGATAGGATCTGCGATGGCGAAGACACTCGATTGTCTCTGCGTGGGAATTGTTGTTGCCGATATGGTCTGCCACCCAATCGAAGAAATGCCACGGGCCGGCGCGTTGACCAAAACCGAGAGCATTCAGTTCTCGATTGGGGGATGTTCGGCCAATCTGGGGGTCGACCTTGCCCGGTTGGGTCTCAACGTCGGTCTTTCCGGTCGCGTCGGCTCAGACTTGTTCGGTCGGGAAGTTTGCCGATTACTTGGCGATTCGGGGGTTGATACGTCCCTGATTGAAGTCAGCCCAACGGCTCCGACCAGCAGCACGTTTGTCCTTAACGTGGCGGGCGAGGATCGCAGATTCGTACACTGCGTTGGTGCCAACGGCGAGTTCGACGGTCACGAGATCACCGCCGAGCAGATTCGGGGGGTGAAGGCGATCTTCATCGGGGGATTCTGCCTGATGGACTCACTGAAACCCGAACAAGCCATCCGCTTGTTCCGTCTGGCTCGGGAAAACAACGTTAAAACGTTCCTCAACGTCGTGCTCTCGGAAAATACAGACACGATGGCGTGGCTGACAGGTGTGTTGCCCTGGACCGACTACTTCTTCTGTAATAATGACGAAGCCCGTCGAATCACGGGTGAACTGGGTGCCGTCAAGCAGGTTGAGGCGTTGCGGGATCTCGGGGCCGGCACCGCCATTGTCACTCACGGCGAGCATGGCGCAGTGCTGGCGGGTGAAGGGAAACTCATCAGGTCCGGTGTCTATCCGGTCACTCCCGTTGATGCCACCGGAACCGGGGATGCGTTCACTGCCGGGTTCCTCTACGGGGTTTTGCGGGGTGTACCCGAAGAAGAGTGTCTGAAGTTCGGCAGTGCCATGGGAGCCAGTTGTGTCCGTTCAGTCGGCGCGACAACGGGGGTTTTTAACGCTCGGGAACTGGCCGAATTCGTGTCGAAGACCCGACTTGATATTGAAAACCTGGATGAATAGTCGGACGTCAGCGACGCTGGATCGGGGCACCGCAGGAATGGAGTTGCGGGCCCGATCGAACAATCGCCTGTGACCTTCATTCCTCTTGTGAGCAGTTGAGATCGGTGTGCCGGCCAACTTCTCAGTCTGAGGCGGCGGAGGGCGACGATACGGGGGCCGTATCCCGCAGGGTCAATTCAAAGCAGGCGATCTCTTCGGCATTGCGGACAAACAACTTACCGTGTGCGATGACAGGATGGTTCCAGGTCTTACCTTCAATCGCCTTGAATCGACTGACTTCTTTGTGATGATCGGGCTTGGCTTCGACAAGGGCCACCTCCCCCTGCTCCGTCAGGATCAACAGGAGATTGTCCGCTGCGACGAGCAATACCTGACCATTGCCATAGCCTCGAGCCCTCCACTTTAACTTGCCATCGTTCAGGCCGATGCACATGAAAATGTTGCCGTCAAAGCCATAAAGATCGTCTCCCGCCACGACAAAATCGTTGAAATAAGGCTTGAAGACTCGGGCGGTCCACAGTTCGCTGACTTTCCATTGGTCCCCGTCCTTTTGGACATGAAGTCGTCGAGTTCCCTCGGACATCCCCGTTCCGACCAGCAAATCGGTACTCGTCAGGATGGCGGGCTGGGCGATACGGGCCTGTTCTACGGGCCAGTGATGCGCCCATAGCGTTTTTCCCGTATCAGGATCCAGAGCACAGATCCCCGCGTTGGTCGAAATCAGGAGTTGTTCGACTTCATCCATGACGGCCGACTGGGTTGAAGAGTAACTCTGCAGACCCTCGCCGCCGGTCCAGGCGAGATCTCCGTTCTCGATATGATAGGCCACGACGCTTTTTCCATCCGGCCCACCCGCGAAGACTGAAACGAGTCCACGACAGATGAAGGGAGAACTTGAAAATCCCCACTGAGGGACGGTCGCCCCGGAATCTTTCACAATATCAGCCGACCAGAAAAGCTTGCCGGTGGCCGCATCCAGGCAATTGAGTACCCCATTTGCCCCTTGAGCGTACAGGCGACCTTCATGAAACGTGGGTGTTCCACGAGGGCCGGGACCTGCAACGATCTCTTCGAAACGAGTGGCATCACGGTGTTCCCAGATCGCCTTTCCTGTGTTGGTGTCGTAGCACATGACGAGTTCGTCACCACCCCGTTGCTCTTGTGTGAACAGGTGGCTGCCAATAACCGAGAACGATGACCAGCCCGGGCCAATCCGGTGCCGCCAAAGCTCTTTGGGAGGAGCGGTGTCCCAATCAGTGCGGATGTGAGTCCCCGTCAAGCGACTGTCACGTTGAGGACCGCGAAAAGCGGGCCAGTCCCCGTCTGTGACCTTGAGTTCCATCGCTTCATTCGGTTCGGGGTTCTGGGGAGTCGGATCTGCTCTCCTTAATTCAGAAAGGAGCTTTTCTTCCTGGGTGGGGATCCACCGCCAATTGAAAGTCGACTTAAAGTTTCCATCCATCCCATCCACACGCAAGAGGGAGAAATACACTCCCGTTACGACAAAAATCAGGATCAGACCCGTCTTCCGGACTGACCACGGCAACCAGTAGGTGAGAAGCAGCCACCCAACCCATAACACGGCGACCATTGGCACTGCAAAGAGGACCAGAGCCAGGGCAGGAAAGTTCTTTCCGGCAACCAGTACCGTGATCATCGCGACAAGGACAAACGTGCCCGCGATCAGTAACCGGTCGTTCCAGCGGACACGACTGGCAAAGAGCCACCAGACCAGCAGGAGCACCATGGCAACAGCAGGGCTGACAAGCATCGTCAGGAAGAACTTCAGGGGAAATGGTTCACCGACAAGGGACCAGATCTGAGTTAATCCCCACGCGCCCAGAATGACGAGCGCGGGCCATAATCGAAGCTGAGAGGGAGCGGGAGACGCCGTCGTATCAGGGAAAGTTTGCAGTTGGCCATCAGACATGAGAAGTTACCTTCGGTCGAAGATGTGAGAGCGTTTCGAATCGATGCTCTATCAACTATCTTAGAAATCACTCTCATTTTTGGCAGCCCCGAATCGCCGGGTTGGTCATGGCAATCGTCACGCATCAGTGGGAATTCATCCGTGCTGACAATTGCGGTCGAATCAGTCAAGAAAAAGCAGGAGAAAACGGAATGAAGTCCACGGTGGAAGAGATCCGACGTCGGTTTGATGCGGATGTGGAAAGGTTCTCAAATCTCTCGACAGGTCAGTCGGCGACAGTCGATGCTCCCCTCGCCATGGAATTGGTCGCTCAGGCCGCTATTGCTGCAACTCCTTTTGGACAGCGAGTCGTTGATGTGGGATGCGGCGCCGGAAATTACACGCTCAAACTGCTCGAACAAAAGCCGAATCTCGATGCGACGCTGATTGATCTGAGCCTGCCCATGCTTGAACGGGCCAAGGGACGGGTTGAAGCGGCAACGTCAGGTCAAGTAACAACCCTTCAAGGGGATATTCGCGAGATTGCACTGCCAGCGGAGGGGTGTGATATCATCCTCGCGGCTGCGGTCCTGCATCATTTGCGGACCGATGCGGAATGGAAAAGCGTCTTCGAGGGCTTCCATCGAGCATTGAAACCGGGCGGATCCATTTGGATCTTTGATCTGGTGGAAAGCTCAATTCCTGCCATTCAGTCCCTCATGTGGCATCGCTATGGAGACTATTTGAAAGGTTTTAAGGACGAAGCCTATCGTGATCATGTTTATGCCTACATCGAGCAGGAAGATACGCCGCGTCCGCTGATGTTTCAGTTGGATCTGCTGCGGCAAGTGGGGTTCCAGCAGGTCGAAATACTGCATAAGAACAGTTGTTTTGCGGCCTTTGGTGCAGTGAAGTCTGTCTGAAGCGTCCAGCTCCAGCCCATCCCAGCCGATTCTTGATGCGCAGAGACCTTCTTCGAGTCTAAAGTTCCCAATGGAAACGAATCCTTTCGCCGTCCTGTCCTTGATCGTTGCTCCGGCGATCCTGACGAATGCAACCTCGGTCCTCATCATGAGCACCAGCAATCGGCTCGCCCGCAGCGTCGACCGTGCCCGTGAATTGTCGAAGCAGCTTGAAGAGACGACGCGGTATGAGTCCGAAGATGCACAGCGGCGACTGCGGGAGGTCAATGCAGCCAAGCGTCGTGCGCTCCTGCTGCTGCACGCACTGAGAAGCCTTTACCTCGCGCTGGGAGCGTTTGCTTCATCCGCGTTCGTCTCGCTGCTCGGGGCGGTAACTGCTCCTGCGCAGCTTGCAGTTCTGGTGATTACCATGGAAATCGCAGCAGTGATTGCGGGGATGGTCGCGGTTGGCGCAATGGTTTACGGGACACTGCTGTTGCTCAGGGAAACAAAGATCGCGGTGCGAGTGATCTCTGAACGCGTTGAGAACGTCTTTGATCGGATCGAACGGCTCGACCCGATGGGAAGCAAAGAGAACACTTATCCGTAGTCCTGACTGATCGCGCTTGCGAAACGTTTAACGACGAAGTCGCTGTTTAAGGTGCCGATGAGCACGGAACGTCGTCGGAATGCAACTGCTCGAATAAGTCATGATCAGACGCGAATGGCATTTGGACAATACCATCGCTACGATCATGCGACTCACGGAAAACGGAAACAGGCAGTACACGTAACGAATGATCGAATATAATCGGTACAGTTGGTGGAAGACGACATTCTCTTGGAAGGGGACTGCGCTCTCACGAGTCGCGGGACGCGTTCTGCTGTTCACCTCTTATGCAGCTGGCGTTCAACTGGTCTACGAAGCGGGGTTGAGTACCGGGCTGTACGACAAATTCTTCGGGATTGATCCGGTCGCACACGCGGTGCTGGGGTCGTTGCTCGGGTTTCTGATTGTGTTCCGGATGAACTCGTCGAATGCCCGATATTGGGAAGGCCGATCGAGCTGGGGACAGATCATCAATGCCAGTCGAAATCTGGTGCGAATCGGAAGCGAATTCTCAACTGAAGGTCGCGAACTGGCTGGACTGGTTGCAGGTTTTGCAATCTGTCTGCGACGGTCGTTACAAGGACACCGCGATACGCAGGACACGGAATACTACCTGAGTGAGAAAGTCCGGCAGTCTGTCGAGAGCTTCGGCAATCCCCCCACTGGTGTTGCCGCAGCGATCTCGGCCTGGATCGGACGCCAGTTTCGGGCGGGAACCATCGACACGATGACTGTCCGTCAACTTGAAGAGCAGTTGTCGAAACTGGTCGATGCACAAGGGGCGTGTGAGAAGATCCAGAAAACACCCTTGCCCTTTGCTTACGTCGTGATGGTGAAGCAACTGATTCTGGCCTACCTGATCACTCTCCCTCTCGTCCTGTGCGAACGCTGCGGATGGTGGTCGCCCCTGTTGATGATCGTGATCTCGCTGGGCCAGTTTGGAATGGAAGAGGCGAGCGTGGAAATCGAGGACCCGTTCGGCACGGACGATAATTGTCTCGACATGCAGTCTTACTGTCTGACGATCGCACGCGACACCGGACAACTCGCCACACGTTCCATGCATGCGATCAGCAAGTAGGACCGTCAGCACGATGGGACTCAAGGTCCCCTCGCTTAACTTGCGAGCAGGCATTCCTCGTTTGGTCGAGAACAGAATTTCCTGAAGTCTGCAGTAACGCAATCGGATTCCAGATAGCCTGCAGCGGGCCTATCGAAGCGTGGTACTTCCTCTCAGCGATGATGACCGCCGCCTGGGGTTAGATCAGTTCCTTGATCGGATCCCCAAAGGGAAGGATCGGAACAGGGCGCCCAGCGAAGTTGATAAAGTTGTGGGCAGCGTCGATACCAAGGTGCCGATAGACGGTCGCGAGCAGATCCTGGGGAGTCACGGGAGATTGTGTCGGGTATTCTGCTTTTGAGTTCGTGGCCCCAACGACCTGTCCCATTCGCAGGCCACCCCCTGAGATCAAGGCACTGAACGCCTGTGGCCAGTGGTCTCGTCCGTAACTCGGCTGCCCCTGGAAATTGGTTTGTGCAAAACCCAGGCGAGGCGTGCGCCCGAATTCTCCGCAGGCAAGAACGAGGATTTTCCGATCAAGGCCCCGTTCAAAAATTTCCCCGATGAGTGCGCTGAGCGCCTGATCCATTTGCGGGAGGCGTTCGCAGTTGGCGACGCCCAGATCAAACGCGGCGGCATGGTCGTCCCAGCTGAAGTGAGGACTCTTATCATTGGTCGCCGTCGCATCGATGTTGATGACCGCGACTCCCGCTTCGGCCAGTCGTCGTGCAAGCAAACAGCTTTGTCCCCAGCGATGGGAACCGTAGCGTTCGCGGACGGAATCCGGTTCCTGTTTTAAGTCAAACGCTGCGGCAACCGAGGTGCTCGAGAGGATGTCAAAAGCTGCCCCACGAAATTGATCAATGCCATCAAGAGAGCCGTTCAGATCAAGATCCCGGCGATACCGGTCGAGTTGTGAGACCAGCGACCGACGTTCAATGAATCTGTTGTTGTCTGTATCGGCGATCAGTTTCAGGTTTGGTGGGGAAAAATCCTTCACCGAAGGGTCTCCCGTTTCGAACGCTTTTGAGCTGAGGCCCAGGTACTGAGGCTGCGTCATGAACGGTGCTTTATGAGCGCCGACGTACTGAGGAAGCCCGTCCGGTCGAGGACCCCGCATCCGGGCCGCGATCATGCCAAAGTCAGGATGCTCGGAACGAGCCTGGGAGGTCACGTCGGGAACGGTCGGTGTTTTTCCGGTCAGCACCTCGATGCTGCCGTCGTTGTGGGCAGACATTTCATGATGCAGCGATCGAATGATTGAGAACTTATCCGCTATTTTCGCCTGCAGCGGCAGATGCTCGCAGATATCCATGCCGGGGATATTGGTGGCAATAGGCCGGAACGGGCCGCGATAGTCCGTTGGCGCATTCGGTTTCAGGTCGTAGGTCTCGAGCTGGCTGGGACCGCCCCACATCCAGAAGAGAATCACCGAGGTTTCGGAATGGGACTGACCTGCCGCTGCCCTGCTGGCGAGGACGTCAGGAAGCGTCATACCTCCCAGGGCCAAAGCCCCGATCCGCATGAACTCACGTCGCGTCGCAGGTCCCAGGCAATTCAGTTGCTGTTTCATATCAGTCCTCTGCCACTTCTCGCGAGACATGCATTGCAATCACCGAAGCACTCTGAGGAATCACCGGAGAGATCGGAATCAGATCCGGTTGTTCCTCTAAACATAACCATTCGTGGTTGGCTTGCACATTTAGGAAAGTTTGACGGATGCCGCTTGGCCAGCGAATCGTAACTTCGCTTGCCAATGTGTGTTGACCCAATCCTAAAGTAAGCGACCGCTGGTTACATCCCTGATATCCATCCCCTGCCGTGAGGTGTTGCGTCTGCTTGCGCTCTCCGGCAAGGACGGTGACGATCGCTCCGATCGCGTCACGGTCAGATTGGATACCCCTTAGATGCATGACGAGTGAGTGACCGGCGGACGTCGTGCGGTTCGTCAACAACGCGGCGGGGGCTTCAAGATGAGAAATCGCAATGTCTTCTTTCCCATCGCGATTCCAGTCAAGTCGGCACATCCCTCGTCCCAGATACTCACGCTGAAAGAACGGGCCTGCGGATTGGGGAGAAATCTCCTGAAAGATTCCATCCTCCCGTCCTCGAAAGATTTGTGGACGCATCGCGTACGGCTGACCGTATGCTTGCTGGTCGTCCACATGCCCGTTCGTTACCAGAAAATCGCGAAGGCCATCCGTATCAGCGTCAATCGATTGAACTCCGAAGCCAAGCATCGGAAGGCTGGGTTGTGTTAAGCCGACAGACGCGGTCGCATCGACGAAGGCGTCGTTCTCGACCTGAAGGTAAAGGGTGTTCGATTCCATGTAAAAGTTGGTCACGAACAGATCCAGCTTACCATCGCCATTAAAGTCATCCGCTGCAATTCCCATACACCCTTGTGCCTGGCCGTCCGCGTTAAGTGCGACTCCATGCGATAGTCCCACCTCTTCAAACTCAGGTGAGCCACCCCGGTGTGGCGCGCGATTGGTGTAAAAGAAATTGGAGACAAGATCATTGGCGACGAACACATCGAGTTTGCCGGACTGGTGGAAATCCGCGATCAGAAGCCCCAATCCTTTGCCGTTCGGCGCTGCGAGACCTGATACCACGGACGCGTCGCTGAATGAACCGTCCCCGTTATTGAGCAGGAACTGGGATTCCGCTGCAGGAAACTCGAAGGGAGCACACATCCTTGGCACGCCATCTTTATGGTGGCACATCCGTTCGAAAACATCTTCCGCATACAGATAGTTCACTGCGTACAAGTCGGGCCATGTGTCGCCGTTCAAGTCGGCGATCGCGCAACTTGTCGTCCAGCGCCCTTCATGCGGCGGCAGCAGATGAGTCGTCTCACGGAAGGTACCGTCCCCTTCGTTGTGAAAAAGACGGTTACCCCCGATGTTTGCAACCAGAAGGTCCGGGAATCCGTCGTTGTCGTAATCGCCGAAAGCCAGCCCCTGACTGAACCCGGACTCACGAATTCCGCACGAGTCGGTTACATCCAGAAACTGGCCTGTTCCGAGATTCCGGTAGAGCCTGTCCAGATACTCGGTTCGCGAGAGTTCGACCGGCCATTTGCACCCCTGGGTGAAATAGAGATCGGGCCAACTGTCGAGGTCAAAGTCAGTGCTTCCGACCCCGCCCCCTGTGAATTCGAACATTTGCTGACCCGCAGTTTGGGGGGCGGCGCTATTGAAATATGTAAAGTGGATTCCTGTCGCTGCCGCGTCATCCGAGAAAGAGATGGCTGTCGGGGCCGGGGAATTCGTCGAGGCAAACGTCTGACGTCCCTGATTAGTGACAGGCCAGTTAGGTACGGGGTACATCGAGAGATCAACCTGAATGGCGGGATTGGATGCTTCGTCCGTCAATGGCGAATGATCTGTCAGTCGTCGTCGCATGCTTTCAATCATGAGGGATGGCCAGGAAGCTTGCGGGTCGAGACGCTGGGCAAGTTGGCTCCAACCCCAGGCTTCCCAGTAACGGCCCAGTCGTTCCATTTGCTCTGCTACGCGCTGAAGCGGTTTAAGCGATTCCTGCACTCCCGTGAAGAGAGCTGCTTCCGCATCTTTAAGTTCCTGCAGGAGTTCTAAACGATGCAGAAAGGGTTGAGCCCGCTCCACTTCATCTGGCTGGAGCAGCAATTGCGACAGCCGGTTCAGGGCAAGTCGGTAATTGGGATTCCTGCGAATTGACTCCCAGTAACAGCGAATGGCTGCATCGTTCATGCCTTCCACTTGCGCTCGCTGCCCGAGCGCAAGCCAGATTTCTGGATGCTCCCGGGCGGATTCGGAGAGTTGTGAATTCCAGGCGACAAATTCGCTAAGGCGACTTTCCGGTGCTGCGAGCAGTCCCCCGAGCAAGGCTTGAGCGGAAATCTGCTGGGGGTCAAGTTTCACCGCGAGCGCCGCCCAGCAACGCGATTCATCGAGGCGTCCGGCCCGATAGGCATTCCATCCCATCCCCAGTGCAGCGAGCGGATCGTCTGGAGCGGCCTCAACGCAGGCCTTCAATAAGGGGGCATCGTCGTGAACGCCAGTCTCCGATCCGATAAGGATCAATTGACTCGTTGAAAATGCTCCTAGGCGAATCAGCTTCAGTGTCGGCGGAATTGCTTCCCAGCGCTGGCCTGTCAGACCGAGCAGATCTGCATATCCGCTGTTCGCCCCGACGTGTTGGGGATCGTGGCGAAGAACTTTCAGATTGAGATTTACGGCAGAGGAAAGCTGGTGCCGTTGAAAAGCGAGCAGGTGGGCGGCAACGGAGCCTGCATTGGCTTTTTGTGAGGTGTCAATTTCGCCAAGCTGTGAGTAAAAACTCCAGGCCTGATCGAACTGCTGCTCTGCAGTGGCAGCGGCACCCCCGATGACGATCGCCGCAGCATTGTTCTCGTCCAGTGTCAATACGCGGCGGGAAAGACGAACGGCGTCTGCAAAGCGTCGCTCTTCAAAGGCCGCTCTCGCCGCAGCCAGTGTCGCGTCGAGGTCAGGAGAACCGAGGAAATAGCACCAGAACGCCGCTCCGGCAAACGCCAGAGCGGCTGAGAAGGTAACCAGAGCTCTCGTCATTGGTCGAGACATTGCGTCACTCAATCGCCGGTGACATCACTGTAAGGCAAATCTGTAAAGAAGAACGAGGACACAACGAACGGGGATGAACCCGTCAGGGCTGCATATCGAATTTAAACGTATTGCCGCTCCGGGTGGGTTCAACCGTTGCGAGCAAGCCACTGGTCGCGGCTTGGCGGTACTTGACCGGAAAATTTGGATACGTCTTGGGGGGTGTCTTTGGCGGACCACCCGGAGGAGGTGGCGTCAGGACACTCGGAGGCGGTTCGACGTAAACACGGTACTGCCCTTCGATCAGGCCTTTGTCCATGATGAAGTTTCCAGAACCGTCGATGTACGCCACAATTCCCCCGCCATCCTGCCGGTAAAAGGTAATCATCCCTTCGGTGACAGGAGTTCCTTTGAACGTGACGGAGCCGGAAACAGGGTATTTCGGGGGCCCCGATTTTCCGCAACCATTCAACCCCATCAATATCAGACCAAATAAGAACAGATGTGATAGTGCGCGCTTCATATCAACCTTTCACTTTTTTCGTGCTCGCAAGACCACTTAAAACTCACCGATCGTTTTGCCGTCGTTCATGACGGAGAGCCTGATGAGTGTTCCCAAATCGACATTCTGCGAGATGAATCGAGCCGATCCATCTGCGAGAAGAATCTGGCATCCTCCCGTGTGATGTGAGTTCAGTACTGTATTCAAATACCAGGGCTGATTGCCGCTGGCGGCACCCGAAGCATTGATCTGATAACGGACAGTTGTGATCCCCACGACGATTTCGCAACCGGTGACCGCGGGGAATACGGTACGACCAAGGCTGGTGCCGCCCCAGCCACCCCAGTAGTTCGCGCGAACGTCCTGATTGTCGAGCGCAGCAGATTGCTCGCCCACGATCATGGTGTTGGAGGTGCCGTCAACCGCGTCACGCATGTTCTGGTTTCGCAGAGCAGGCAGCAGACCGTTATGACAAGCACGTCCAGAGTAAACGATGTCCGTGCAAAGCCCCTGTCCGGAGGGATCCCAGCGATTAGGGGCTAACTCATCAACTCCACCCGAGATTCCGACGTAGTCCATGGTCTGGCCACGGTCGAAATTGTTCATGACCCCCAGTGTCGAATTACGGGGCAAAGGATTGGAGGGACAGTTGTAGACCGGAACGAGCAGTCCCCGGAGTACGGAGTTAATTCCGTACGTGCCGCCCCAGGCGTTGAAGTCACCCGGCTCGGAAGTAAAGGTAATCTGGTTGAAGACGGTACCTTGATCCAGATAGGGAAGAATACTGAGCCGCCAGTTCCCCAGGTAGTTGGCGTGATTGCCCAGGGGAAAACTGTTGTAAGTGTCGTGGTAGTTGTGCAGTGCAAGCCCCATCTGCTTGAGATGATTCTTGCACTGGGTCCTGCGGGCTGCCTCACGGGCCTGCTGTACCGCGGGTAACAGCAGAGCGATCAGAACTGCGATGATGGCAATCACGACCAGCAGTTCAATGAGCGTAAATCCCCTCGCCTTTCGTAATAGATGCCTTACGTAGGACTGTCTCTTCATGATCATCAGTAACCTCCGTTCCCGAACAAAAAAGGCCTGCGGAATCAAATGTCGAAGCGAAAATGCTTGAAACACGACCCCTCAGAGCGGTAAGACGCGAAACACAAAAGAGCAAAAAGTAAAGAACGCTTCTTAGCGGGATATCATCTGCATCAGATTGTCGGCGTTGACACCGTCGTCGGAGATGGAAGGGACGAATCAGAAGTTTCTGACTCAGATCCTTTGTTCGGGATTGGAATCGGTCGCTGAACTGCGATCAGGACAAACAGTGCTGCGATTGTCAGAAACATCAGTCTGTTCAGTGTTCCTTCGGGAATGGACATATCTGAACGTTCGAGCTGAAACAGCACTGCAGAGAGTGGCGAATAGATTAGCGCTGCAAGCGCCCCTCCCACCGCGCCGGAGATCAGACGCTGCAGGTAGCCAATCGAATCTGTCCTGACCGAGGTCAGAAGCAATGACAAGCCCGCTGCCATTCCACTCCACCCGACAGCGTGACCGATGATCGTCTTCAATGAAGGGTCCAGCCCGAGTGTCTCAAGGTTCATTAGAAGTGCCGCTTCTAGTACGCCACCGGCAGCGGCGAACGTCCCTCCCAGTAGGCTGCCCGAAAGAGTCATCCGAAGCATGGTCGTGGGTGAAGAGTGTGGAAAGGCAAGAAGCAAGCCGAAGAAGGCGCCCGTAGCGGCACCGAAGACACCCAGGGACGAGGCGGTCGTTTTGTAGAGGGATGTCCAACGGTTTGACCGCTCTTTTGCCCAGGCAATCGGGTCGTCACGCCGGGCGCGGATTCGATTCGTCATTTCTACCGAGAGATTTTCGACAGGGAATGCTCCATCAAGCGACATAACCGCGGGGAGTGAAGTTGCCGCTCCCAGCAACGCGACGATGATCGTCGTCAGCAGCGAGAGACGCCGGGATGCCACGTTCGTCGCTGGTGCCGTAATTACTGGCATCGCTGCTTGAACCTTGGTCGGATCCTCTGTGAGGCCCACTTGATCTCTCGGTGCCGTCGCGAGTGTCGAATCGGAATTCATTCGCAGCTTCCTTACGCCGAAAGGGCTGAAAACCAAGGCTGAAGCGTCAGACAGGAGTGATACCGTCGATTGCAAACGAAGTTGTTACAAAATATAACCAACAATCGATTTGTATACAATCGACAGTGGACACGCAAAGTGCATGCCGTGGGAAGCGGTTCCTCCAGGACGTCTGTCGCCTGCTGATGACGACCACCCTAGTAAGCAAGATGGGGGGACTACGACACGATTACTGCGACAATTCGTTGCAAAGCTGCCAGCCATGGCGGCTAATCGATACCGAAGCCCGTGCTTGCATGAATGGTCAATACCCTATGAGCGTAAATTAGTGAGCCACAGTTGTCGTAGTGATTTCCTTTTGACCACGTCGTGAGTGGACTCATAAAAGGGGCGTCAATGAGCGAACGTCGGCACCAAACTTGCGAACGGAATCTCCCGCGATTCCTCGTTCTCGAAATCAGACGTCAGCGGCGCCTAAGCGACTCGATTTGCCGGAAAATGTGTATGACGATCCTCCAGGTCAAAACGATGTCCTTGCGGGGAAAGTGGGTTTCCGCGTTTCCAGTTCCGCTGATTCTGCTATTGTGTGGTGGCTGCTCGGACCCGTCGTTGTCATCTGACGAGGTCCAATGGCCGCATGCCAAAGTTGAGCTGGCGACGACCGCCTCCCCCCGGGCGCTTTCCCCTGATCTGGAGACCACGTCTGAGACGGCTGAAAGTTCTCGCTCCGCCGAACCACTCATCAGCTTCCAAAATAGTATCGGTCTTCGCATGGTCACGCTTCCAGGGGGGCGTGTGCTCATTGGTTCGCCGGAGAGTGATTCAGAAGCCCAGCCTGATGAGAAACCTCAGCACTGGGCAGACGTCAAAGGCCCGTTTTCGATCGGCGTCTATGAAGTGACCTTCGGCGAGTTCCGAAAGTTTGTCGCGGCAACCGGGTATGAAACGATGGCGGAGCGAGAGAATATGGGCTTTGCCTTCAATTCGCAGTCCAGGAGACTGGAACCCAAGGCCGGAAGTTCGTGGAAGTCCACGGGGTTTCTCCAAACTGATGATCACCCGGTAATTAACGTCGCGTATGAAGACGCAATGGCATTTTGTGACTGGCTCACAACAAAGGAACCGTTGAGATATCGCCTTCCCTCAGAACTGGAATGGGAATACGCCTGTCGGGGCGGAACGACGACGAAATGGAGTTGTGGTGATTCGGTAGAATCGCTGAAAGATTACAGCAACTTGTGCGATTCCAAATTGCAGGCGGCCTATCCCTTTGCCACATGGTCCGTGGAGTGGAGTGACGGTTTTGCTTTCACTGCACCCGTAGGTACCTTCCGTCCGAATCCGTTCGGACTCTACGACATGCATGGGAATGTGTTCGAATGGTGCGCTGACTTCTGGCCCGAGGTTGGTTATGACGGGCTTAAACTGCCTCCGTCCGACGAGCCGATTCCTTCCGGAGCCCGAATCACCCGGGGTGGTTCATTCCTCAGTTTGACCACTTTCACTCGATCTGCCGACCGTGTCTGCCTGCAGCCACAAATTCGAAACTGTATTGTCGGGTTTCGCGTCGTTTGTACGGATAAGGAACCGCCGGATGCTAAACAGACGGGTGAGTTGCCATGAAAGATTCTGTCCGTCAACGGATGGCGGTCAGCGTTGCGGTGCTCGCACTCGCGCTGTGTGCGCAGCATCTCGGTGCGAGTCACTCCCGAACTCGCTTGCTCGAGAATTCATCTCCATCCGTGGTTCCAGGTGAACGACTCATTCTCGAGATGCGGGGGGGCGACCTTCACTGGACCATGCGGTATCCGGGGCCCGACAAAAGATTGCACACGGCTGATGATGTATGCACGCAAGGACCATTTCATTTGCCCAGAGGCGTCGCAGTCACGCTTCAAATGAGCAGCGGCGATTACCTTTATTCAATTTCACTCCCTTCGCTGCAACTTCGGCAGATGGCAGTACCTGACTTGCAATTTGAGCTGGAAATTCCCCCCTTGCGTCACGAGTCGCTCGAGTTCGTCGGTGATCAGTTTTGTGGCGGAAGTCACCGTCGCCTGTCAGGACGCTTCATTGTCGATCCCGCTGAGAATTTTCGACGTTGGGTAAGTACCTGCGAACCGCGTTGATCGCCGTGCCCGAAGAGATTTTGACGAGAGAGATGGCCTGTGGCCGTGAGAGTCGTAATGCACCGATCAGCATGTACCACGTTCCTGTTCTCCGGAATCGTCGGAGTCGTATTCCTGATGGGGTGCGGCCGAGATTCGGCACCAAGCGCAGCGGTCGAGGTTCCTGTTGCGGTGGAATCCAAGTCCGATGATCAGGACCGCCCTGCGCGAGAGGACAGGTTGCCCGTCTTGGGAGAAATTCCTCCCTTCTCTCTTGTCGACCAGTCAGGAGAAATCGCTCGTTCCAGCAAGTACTACGGCAAAGTCTGGCTCGCCAATTTCATCTTCACTCGTTGTACTTCGACGTGTCCTCAGCAGACGATGAAATTGGCGGACCTGAGTGACCGACTGAAGACGGAAGTCGCATCGAACAAGCTCAGACTCGTCAGTTTCACTGTCGATCCAGAGTTTGACACACCCGCGATTCTCGCGCGTTACTCGGAAACTCGCAGGATTGATCATCGCTACTGGGATTTCCTCACGGGGCCGCGTCAGGATTTGTGGGAACTCTGCCGGCAGGGTTTCAAGCTGCCTGTACAAGAGGACGTAGCGAATGTTGCCATGCCAATCCTGCATAGCTCTCAGTTTGTCCTTGTCGATCAATTGGGGCGTGTGCGGGGGTACTACAACGGAATCTCCGAAAGCAGTTTGAATTCATTGAAACGGGATGTGAAGTCCCTCATCGCGGAACTGAAACCGGTCCCGGACGAGATCATGTCCCCTCCCTGGCTCGATGAACGCGCCCGGCGCCAGAGAGAGCAGATCAAAGAGTCTTCAATTTTTCATCAGTTCTCTTTTGCAGATCACCGGGGTTCGAGCGGCATTGGCTTCGTGAACCGAGTGGTCCCCGATGCTGCAAAGCGGTATCAGGCGACGCACTACGATCACGGAAACGGAGTTGCCGCCGCCGACGTCGATGGCGACGGTCTCATCGACCTGTACTTTGTGTCGCAACTCGGAGGTCATCAGCTCTGGAAGAACATGGGGGGCGGGATCTTCCAGGACATGACTGAAACTGCGGGAGTCGCTCTGAAGGGGCGGATTGGTGTGACGGCGTCGTTTGGAGATCTCGACAACGATGGCGACCCTGATTTGTTCGTGACAACGGTCCGAGGAGGCAATGTCCTCTTCCGAAATGAAGGAAACGGGAAATTCACCGACGTCACGGCAGTTGCCGAAGTCGGTCATGTGGGACACTCTTCGGCGGCGGTGCTCTTCGACTACGACCGAGATGGCCTGCTGGACATCTTCGTCTGCAATGTGGGGGCGTATTCCTCAAACGAACTGGCCCCGGAGGGTTACCACGTTGCTTTTCCGGATGCCTTCGCCGGGCATCTGAAACCTGAAGAACGGAATGAGAAAAGCATTTTGTATCGCAATCTGGGCAACCTCAAATTTGCCGATGTGACGACGGATATGAAGCTGGTTGACGAAAGCTGGTCGGGGGATGCGACTCCACTGGATGCGAACCAGGATGGATGGATTGACCTCTACATCCTGAATATGCAGGGACATAACGAGTACTACGAAAACATCGGAGGCAAAGAATTTCGGAAGCGAAGTCGCGAGCTATTTCCCAAAACTCCGTGGGGAGCGATGGGAGTGAAAGTCTTTGATTTTGATAACGACGGACAGCTCGACATATACATCACCGATATGCATTCCGACATGAGTCAGCAGGTGGGCCCGGACAGGGAAAAGGAAAAGTCTCAGATGGTCTGGCCCGAATCGCTCCTTCAGACGAAAGGAGAAAGCGTCTGGGGGAATGCGCTCTACCGAAAGTTGGGACCGGACTCGTATACCGAAATTTCCGACCAGGTCGGTGCTGAAAACTATTGGCCGTGGGGACTGAGTGTCGGTGATCTCAACGCGGACGGGTTTGATGACGTGTTCATCACTGCCAGCATGAACTTTCCGTTCCGCTACGCAGTGAACTCGCTCTTACTGAATGAGGCCGGAAAGCGTTTTGTTGACGCCGAATTTGTCGTGGGGGTTGAACCTCGCAGCGACGGTCGCACTGCCCTTCCCTGGTTTGAAGTTGACTGCTCGGGAGCGGACGAAGGACATCTCGATTGCGAGGGACGAACGGGGCACCTGACCGTCTGGTCCGCCATCGGATCGCGGTCCTCTGTTATCTTTGATCTGGATAACGACGGCGACCTCGACATTGTTACAAACGATTTCGGATCAGAGCCACTGGTCCTGATCAGTAACCTGTCGGACCAGCAGCAGCTGAACTACCTGAAGGTGACATTGATCGGAAAGGGTTCGAACCGAGATGGGTGCGGAGCGGTTGTTGCCATCAAGACTGCCGACCAGCGTTCGCTGAAAGTGCACGATGGCAAGTCTGGCTACTTGTCCCAAAGTGTTTTGCCTTTGTATTTCGGGCTGGGAACGTCGACCGTCGTTGAGCAGATCGAAGTTCATTGGCCCTCTGGACGATCCCAGACCGTGGCGGGGCCAATAACGGCGAATCAGTCCCTTGTCATTCAAGAAGAATGACAGGCGATTCAGGCGAACGGTGTACTCCCGGGGTGAAACGCGATGAACGCTATTTCCATGAGCGTAACAAATAGGGAGTCTTTGTACCTTCGATGATTCGATAATCGCAATTGAGTTTCAGGGAGGAAAACGACTGGACGAAGCCGTTGGGCCATTCAACGATTATCGAATCGACGGTTGAGTCGTCGGCACATCCAATGACGATACAGCGTTGATTTGTGCTCTGATTGCCATCCCCTGCAGTGAGCTGACGAACAATTGTTCTTGCACCGGTTTTTATTCGGACGACCGTGCCGATAGCATCTCGCTCACAGTTGGTACCGGAAAAGAACAGCCTGATGCCGTGTGCTGTGGGGGACGTGCGATTCGTCAGCAACGCTGCGGGGACATCCAGATGAGTGATGACCATGTCTTCGTAACCATCACGATTCCAGTCGAGAAGGGCCATTCCGCGACCGAGGTATGATCGTTCGAAATAATCCCCGACCTTCGCTGGGGTGAGAGGAACCATCTGCCCGCCGCCGCGATTGCGAAAGAGGGCGGGTCTCATCTGATATGGCTTTCCGAGGTCGCTGAGATTATTCACATGGCCGTTGGTGATGGCGATATCGAGCCATCCATCCAGATCGGCGTCGAGAAACTGTGTCCCCCATCCGACGAGGTTTCGCTTTGGATCTGCCAGGCCGGACCGCACTGACGCGTCTTCGAACTGGCTCGGCTCGGTTTGAAGGTACAGGGTGTTTGTTTCCCCTTCAAAGTTGGTCACGAACAGGTCGATCAACCCGTTTCCATCAATGTCACCTGCGGCGACACCCATCCCGGACTGAATTCGACCGTCGGCGTTGAGAGCTGATCCGCTTGCCAGTCCTTCGTCTGTGAAATGAGGCTCCAAACCATCGGCAGATCGGGTGTTATGCAGTAGAAAGTTGGGGCCGACATCGTTGGCAATATAAAGTCCGAGGGGACCCGAGTTCGGGAACCTGGCTGCAATGACGCCGAGACCTTTACCGACGAAGTCCCCGACACCGGCAGAGGACGTTCGATCATCGATGCTTCCATCCCCCTGATTGAGATAGAAGCGATCATGGGACCCAGGGAATGATTGAGGCAGACAGGAGCGGGCGATGCCATCACTTCCGCCGCAGACTCGATCCCACAGATCGTCGCCCGCGAGATAGTTGACCACGTAGATGTCTGGGAAACCGTCTCCAGAGAAGTCAGCAATGACTGCGCTCGCCCCGTAGTCGTGGTCCGCAATTCGCGCTTGTCGGGTGACATCCATAAACGTCCCGTCACCCTGATTCAGAAACAACCGATCGGCTTCGCTGTTCGCGACATAAATGTCAGGGAATCCATCCCCATTGATATCTCCGATCGACGCTCCCAGGCTGAAACCACGCTCGACAAGTCCTGCAGACTCCGTGACATCGCGGAACGATCCATTCCCTAGATTACGGTGCAGACGGTCTGTTTCCGTTCGCTCAGTTCCGGCTGGCCAGTCCCCCCCTTGAGGAAAATAGAGGTCGGGCCACTCATCGCGATCGAAGTCGATGACGGACACACCCCCGCCGGTGACCTCAAACATATGCTTGATGCCTTCGGCAGGACTTCCGCCGTTGATGTATTGGAATGAGAGGGTGGTGCTCGCGGTTGAGTCCTCGAATTGAATTGACGACTCAGCGATGGGCTGAGCCATGGTGAGAGACGAGGCGCCTTCTGATGACGAAGTCGTGTCCCACGCCCAACCCGACAAATCAAACTGCAGTGCGGGGGACGATTCGGGATGGGAACGGGTCAGTATTTCCCCGGCAACGGACACGGGTTCCGTGACACGTCTCGGGACGGAACCTTTCTTTTGCTGAAATCCCTCAAGGATGCGGGTCCACGCTGTCTGTTCCACTTCGAGCCTGCACCTTTGAGCCGTGTCTCGGGCCAGTTTGATGTGAAACTCTTCTCCCACGCGGAACGCGAGTTCGGCAGCGCGAGCATATTCCTCCAGCAGGCTGGCCCGCTGCAGGAAGGTTTCGGCTTCTGTCTTTCGGCCAAGCTGAAGCAAGAGTTGCCCAAGTCGATAACTTGCCGTTGCCTGCTCAGGATCGCGGCGTAGTACTTCCCAGTAGCAGCGAGCGGCCGACATGCCTTCGCCGCGTCGGCTGGCCAGGACAGCACGAACGTACCAGACTCCCGGATGGTGATTCTCTCGTCGCGAAGCTTCCCACCACTCGGGGATGTCCATCGTGGATTCATCTGAAATCATCATCAATCCCCAGCGCGACAACGCCTCGGAAGCGTGTGCGGGGGAACGGAGAGCGGTCCGAAAAGCTCGCTCAGCCTGAAGTTGATGGCCCTGCTCTGCCATGAGACGTCCCCAGCCGAGTATCGCTGCAGGGTCGCTGTCATTATGGCTCAGATACTGAGAGATGACTTTAGGGTCGTCCATCGCTCGATCGCCCAGAGCGATCAAATAGATGTCCGTTTCCGTCGGTGAGCCAGAGTTGATGAGGGCAAGGCGATGGGGAAGAGCCTCGTAGTTGCGTGACTGAAGGCCGAGGATATAGGCCATCCGATTATGGGCGTCGGCGTGAAGTGGATTCTGCTTCAAGGCACGGCGGAACATCCCCTCCGCCTTCGAAAGCTGGAAACCCCGGAACAGGTAGAGATCCCCCGCGGCACAACGGGCCTTGACCGAGATGCTGCTACCGTCATCAGGGATCCGGTTAAAATGGTCGGTCGCTTCTCGCCAGCTACCTGTCTCGCGTAGTGTCAGGGCGGTGAGATAGATCCCCTCGCTGGACTGGGGATCCTGCTTCAGCAAACGCGCCGCGTAGCGTTCTGCGTCAGCGATTCGTTGCTGTTCGACCGCTTCGATCCCTCGCCGAAACAATTCGTCTGAGGATAGCCATTCCCGCGTTGCCAGCCACCCGAGAATACAAACTGTCACCGCGACGAACGTCACGCCGGTGAACAGTGGACCTGTGCTCCAGGATTTCGCTGAAGTCATTCTGTCCTTCTCGTGTCGTCGATGGCCTCAGCAAGACTCGGTTGACCATCCGGGCTCTTCTGCACGAGATGGATTTCCTGATTTGCTGAGACATCAGCGAGGTGTTCCTGCGAGCCATCTGGCCAGCGAATGGTCAGGCCATCGGCGACTTTGAATTCGCCCAGGCCGACGACCAAAGAGGTCTGATGCTGGGACAGATATCCACCGACGGGACGAATGGTACGGGTAAGGACGCGGGTGCCAATCTTCAATTCGAGTCGGGTTTCCAGAGCGTCCCGATTCGCGGTTCGCGCATGCAGGACGAGCCCGATCCAGTTCCGTTTAAGTTGCTGGTCGTTCCGGAATAAACGAGGACTTCCACCGACTGTTGTCATCAGCAAGTCCAGATCTCCATCTCCATCGAAGTCTGCATAGGCGACCCCGCGGCCGGAGATTGGCTGGCAGAACTCTTCACCACAGTCAGCCGACGTCAGCGGCACAAACTCAGGTGGATCGGATCTGGACTGCCAGAATAGAAGAGGGGTCTGTCGCCAGGACTGGCTTTGCTGAAGGGTGTCGAAGTTCTCCTGGATCTGACCGTTGTTGAGAACCACATCTAGATTGCCGTCCAGGTCCATGTCTACGAAACAGATCCCGAACGTCAGGAAGGGACGAGATACCGTAGCGATTCCTGCTGGAAGGCTCTGGTCTGTGAAAACCTTGTCCTCTTTCGATCGGACATAGAGCGAGTCGGGGAGATTTCCCGCCCGCCCCATTCCAATCGCGATCGCCTGGTCATCGGACAGGACCGCGCAATCGATTCCGAACGAGCGTGTAGCCATCCCGTAGCGGTCATACGCCATGCCCAGTTCCGTGCTGGTTTCCTGAAACCCGCCCTGGGTCGTGTTAAGGTATGCCAGATTCTGGCCCGCATCCCCCGTCACAGCCAGGTCCGTCCATCCATCGTCATTGAGATCGCAGGCGACGACAGCAAGCGTTTTCGGAACTGGCTGACCCGTATCACGGTTTTTGACAACGACGCCGACCGCTGCTGTCGTATCGTTAAACGTCCCATCGCCAAGATTCTCATAGAAATAGGGCTGCACACCCGCGAAAAGATCAGGGTCGCAGTACGACCGAGTGGCACCATCCCAACAGCAGTTCAGCCCACGATCGAGCTCGGCCGACCAATTGAGGTAGTTTCCAATGAAGAGATCGAGATCACCGTCACGGTCATAATCGACCCAGCAGCTTCCCATGCTCCAGACACGGGCATCTCCCGCTATGCCCGTTGCGTCCGTTACTTCGCGAAAGGTGCCTCCCCGATTGTGAAACAGCCGATTCGGTCCCAGCGATGTAATCAGAATGTCAGGCCACCCGTCGTTATCAAAGTCGGCGGCGGTCCCACCCATTCCAACAAGACTGGCTGCGAGTCCGGCCTCAACTGTCACGTCAGAAAACGAGCCTGTTCCATCATTGCGGTAAAG